>NZ_AGJL01000022.1 GCF_000243455.1 Methanotorris formicicus Mc-S-70
GCATATTTGATTGTTTTGGCAATACTGTTTTTTAAGAACCATATGTGGGGATAGTATGCCCAATTTTATTTTTAACTCAAAAATGGGGCAAACATCTATTGAATTTTCAATACTGCTCCTTATCATTCTTGTAATTGTGGTTTCTTCAATAACAAATGTCATTAATGGTTTGTTCAATGAAGAAGAACGAACCATTGATAAAATAGATATCTCTGCTAAAACAGCAGTCTCTTTAGTAAACTCCCATTACAACGGGACTTACGCAAATGAAACATTAACATATGCTGGAATGTATTTGAATGAAACCAGTAACGAGGTTATTATCTATATAGTGCCAGATTATACCATAAATGAGAATGTAAAAAACTTCATAGTAAACTACATACATAATTATATTAATAATTCAAAATATATTATAAAGATAAATAAATAATCGTTTATAAATGATCGTATTCTTCATAAAATTAAAAAGATAAATCATACTTTATTTGGAATTTAACCTTATTTATCATTCTATAGTATAATTCCGAAGTGACTATGAATTTACTTCATTTTGTAGTATGGGGGGTAATATGACCACCGGGGAATTTACCAATAAAATCAGGAAGTTAAAGTCAAAAACAAAGAGATCTAAAACAATTCCAGCAAAGAAAATAAAAATTGTGTTAATAATTATTATATTTATCATTATCATCCTTGTTGGGTACAACATATATGTTACTTCAAAATCTCAGGAAATGCTCAAATTAGAATCAGAAAAACAAACTGCAATAGAAACTTTAGATAAAGTATTTGCTAAATATCCTGGAGATCCTGAGAAAATTGCATTTATCACAAGAATACAGCAGGCTGAGTCTACAGAGGAGATTCATAAGGTAATGAATGATGCAAGGGTTTATCTCCAGTTAAAGAATTATAAAGATATAACCATTCAGCAGATTAAAAGCATGTATGGGAATTTCTATTCACAGAGTTTAAAAGCCCAAGAACTTGTACGTAAAATTATGGGGGCAAATTCTATTGAAGAGGTAGATAAGATATTCAAAAGTGTAAATATTGAGGAGGACATCAGGAACATAATAGACAACCAAATAGATAGGGTTTTAGCATCTGGTGATGAATACTACTACGTGGAGATAAATGGAAAATCAAAATTTATGTCAAAGGAAGAGATAGAAAAGTATAGGAACATGTGGACTTTATCTGAACTTAAAACACTGTCTATAACTCCAGTATCCCAACTAAGTACTGTGGCAATTAAAATATCTGCAAAACAGTGTGGTAAACTACCACATAGAAATGATATCATCTCAATATACAGTAAGGACGGCTCCTTTGTAACCTATGGTATTATTGATTCATCTTATGTAATCTTGTCATCAATAAGTTATAGTGAAACCAAATCTGTATCAACTAATTTAAACGAATATGGCGATAGTTATTCCTCATCATCCTCTTCAAGTATCTCCTACAACCTGAATAACCTTCCGGGAGTACTGCATGCAACCGTCATAGGCAGACTTGATTATAAAACAATAAAAGAGAAGTTTGGAAAATATGGAGATAAGTTAAATAAAATTGAGGACGATACCCAAATATTTGATGAGAATGTTGACTATCTCCTTATTATTTCCATCCCAAGTGATAAGATTCCAGATATCATACAAATAGATCCTAAGGATATGGTTTTTGTTGTAAAATCAAAGAGATCAAAAGAACAGGATTAAGGGATTTGCTATGAGATTTGTATCATACTTAATGTGTATTTCCATAGTTTTATTTTGTGGATGCTATGAGGAGTTAAATAACACCAACAATAATAACAATAATGCAGTTGATAGTATCTTTTTAGACCATGATGTACCAAAAAATTATCCAAATATGGATAGATTTCCAAAAAACTACTATAAAATTTCTGATGAAATGTATCCGGATGTTAAAAAGAGGGATATAAATACCTTAAGATATATTTTAAAGACCATCAAACTCCCCCCATACGAAGAAAATTATTATGACTGTTCAGAGGCATCATGTCAATTGGAGTGGATTTTGGAAGGTTATGGTTTTAAGACATATATTGCATGTGGTACAGTAATAGATTCTGAGACAAAAAAACCTATTGGGCATACGTGGTTACTTGTTCAGTTGGATGATGGTAAGATTGTAGCGGTGGAGAGTACATGCCTGTGTGAGAACAACTACAATCCAGATTGTGTAATAAGGTATGAAGATTATTACTATCACCCAGAATTTTATGTTGATACTCCAGATATGCTCTTAATACCCCACAACAACAAAAGATTGCTAATTACCCAAGTAGATTGGTGGAATCATCCAAAAAATATTAAAATTAAAAAAGAAATATTTAATATTTAAATATATAATAATTGGGGATATCTATGAAAATGTGGAAAGATCTCATGATGGTGTTTGTTGTATTTCTTGTTGTATTATCTGTTAATGCAGAGGAGGATGAATTTTATGTTTATGATGTTGAACTTAATGGATTGGGTGGCTTTGCCACTATGAATATAGATTTTAAATTAACGGGGGAGGTTACGAATCTTTACCCATATCCAATTTTTGTTACCACACCAAACAAGATTTTAGAGATACAGGATTATGTAATTTGTTTGGGGAGGGAAGATGAGATTGACTATAAAATCAAGTCATCAAATTACGACAAATATATGTGGGTTGTAT
Source organism: Methanotorris formicicus Mc-S-70 (assembly GCF_000243455.1). Taxonomy (NCBI): domain Archaea; kingdom Methanobacteriati; phylum Methanobacteriota; class Methanococci; order Methanococcales; family Methanocaldococcaceae; genus Methanotorris; species Methanotorris formicicus. Next base: position 2,704 of record NZ_AGJL01000022.1, read on the forward strand.
GGGACTTAACCCCCAAACATCTCCAAATAATCAAAAATCCGTATGATTTAAATGATTTTTGTTATGACAAATCCCTCAGAAGACCAAAACATGCTGTAGAAGTGACTTTAAATGAACCTTCTGCCATTATTCAATTCACAAAAAACATTACAGGTGGAGAAATAAGTAAAAGTGAAATGTACAATTATGGGGATGTTTGGAGTATTACCTCTCCAATTGATATTACAACGCTAAATGGGAGAGAGGGTTTTTGGATTCCGCCATATACAACATATAAAATTTCAATAGATGGAAATTTTAAAGGTTATTTGACATATAATGACCACTCAAAAAACTTTGACGTTGGTGAACCCGGAGTTATGTCAAACATAAAGGTTTTAAGTTTGGATAAACTCTTCCCAATGGCTCAAAGATATGGGATAAAACTTGACAATTTCAAACTATACGTTAGTGGCAAAATTACAAAAAATGAAAATACTGAGATGATTAGTGTTGTTATCCCAACACCCATAGTTCTGAAAGGTTATTATAGGCTTATTAAAAGTGCGGATATTGATGTGTGGGTGCCATCTTACAACGAATGGGTTAAGGAACATGACTCAAAAATCATGTGTCGAGATGTAGGGGCATCGGATGATGATGTGTTAAACCCTATGATAGATAACACATTGTCCCCTAAAATTGGTTATGATATAAGTATAGCCCCTAAACTTTTTGATGTGCCTGCGATAAGTTATACAACCACATCTTCAGAACCTTTGGAGTTTTCATATGTAATGTATTGGAAAAATGATGATCATTAAAATTGTGAGAGTATGAGAGGACAGATATCGTTGGAATTTACCATAATAATCCTTGCATTTCTTGTGGCTGTGGTTATAACCACCATGGGACCTGGGTTGTATGGAATGGATAAGAGTGTTAAAAGTGCATCTGCAAGTTTAGCTCATGCTGCAATGTCTAAATTAAAAACAAACATTGAATTGTTAGCATTATCTGATGAAGGTTCTTCAAAAGTCGTTTATATAAAATCTCCACCAGGAACTTGGAAAGTTGATGGAAAAACCATAACATTTATTGGAAATGGTTACTCCATAACTGCAACGTGTAGTATAGATATCGTGGCAAATAAGGATTATCAAACTGGTATGAATGTGGTGCCTATAAACCTCACAAGGCGTGATAACTATGTTGAAATTGATTTCCCATAAAAGGGGTCAGATAACACTTGACGCCATCCTTGCGGCCATGTTTCTTTTAATAGTCTCTGCATTTATATATTACAATGTATTTAATACCATCGACCAACTAAAAGATTCTGAAATAGCAAATAGGGCTTATGCCATTGCAGATGTATTTGAGAACTACGCCTTAATAGCATATTCAAAGGATGTTTCAATAAACACCACTTTCGAACCCATGGGAACTAAAACATATACAATTTATTTTGCAGATAAAAAGGTTGTTGTGGATAGCGAAAAAACAATCACCTTTATCCCAACTAACGATGGTGTTAAAGTTGAGGGGGATGTTGAAAGTAGTGGTAGTTATGTTAACGGAATCCGTGTAGATTTTGGGGATTTTTATGTGGATAAGGAGTTATCAATCTACATCAAATAATTTTACGTGGTTGTTATGATTAAAAAAATAATATCAAAAAAAGGATTTATAATTACCTATGAGGCAATAGCGATAGTTTTAGCGTTTGTTGGTATTTTTTATGTTGGTTATATGGCATATACACACAACTACCTAACAACCTTGGAAGAAATAAGGGATATTGGAAAATTTGAAAAGTGTGATTTAATAGTTGATGTTTTATTTAAAGAGGCGGAGTTGCCATCTAATGGATACGAATCTGATTATATTGAATTTTTAAAGAATGTATCAAAAAGGTATTGGGGATTAGAAAGGATGCCTGGGACATTTAATCCCTACGCAAACATTACAATGTCCAAAAAATTTTATTTTGTTAACAATTCTCCAGTTGAGATTGTATCAAACGTTAACACCTCCCCTCTAAATTTAGCATCACGTATTGATTGGAAGAACACATACGTCAAGAGTAGGAACCTATTGGTTCCAATAAAAACTTGGAAATATACAGACAATAACATATTGGAAGATTTAATTAGTGGAGATGTGTTGTATTTTATGTCTGATGGATGCATACCAAATATTGAGGCGTCATCCGATAGTGAAACATACGCAGTATTTTTGGTGAACGGTGTTCCATTCAATATCTCTCTCAACAATACGCCTAAAGATACAAACTTCACAAAGGTTATTGAAATCCATGAACCAAATGAACTTAAACTAATAAAGGCAAATGATAGAGTACATTTAAAAATTATATGTGATTATACAGTTTATGTGTTGAAGTTAAGACCTTGCAATATCTCTTGCCATGTTGAAATGAGTTAAGGGGATTTCTATGTTATTTGATAGTGATATTGTAATAGCAGTTGTTGTTATTTTAGTGGGAATAGGTTTTTTTGCATCTTCAATGGTCGGACACACTGATGCATATAAAGATGCCTTAGAAACAGGCATCTTGTATGATAAGGTAAATTATCAACTAAAATCCCTTGTGGATGATGGAACTATTGAAGTGGCAATACTACTTTTGAATAACAATAGGGCAAATCTTGCAGAAGAAATTATAAAAAATAGGATAAAATTTAAAAATTACAACCTAACTATTGGGAATTATAGCATATCTAATGGAAATACAAATGGCGATTATGTTTTGGCTTCGACTGTGGTTTTAATGAATAGAACTGAAGGTTGGTATGGAATCTATGAAGATGGTGGAACTTTAAAAATAACTGATAAATACTTTATGAGTGAGGAGGAGGCACTTAATTATCTAAATTTAAATAAAAATAATAAAGGCATTGCAATTTACTACTTCAAAAGTTCTGTGCCAATAAAGGTTTCACTTAAAGTTTATGGTGGTTAATTATGTATCTATCCCAAACTATGATTACGTTGGTGTTGTTGTTGTTTTTAACAGGAACTTTGGTTTATCAAACAATAGATCTCCATAAGGAAGCAGTATTAAATGAAATGAAAGCATCTGATGTTGATTTAAAATCCTCTGCAGTTGAGCATGTTGTCAATAACGCACTTCCTAAGATATTCAATAAGGCGTTGAATGATGCTGAACTTTACGTTATTGAGAGATATAATAATGGGGAGCGAAATCCATTTTTTGACAATACAAGTGATGCATTGAAGTTTATAGAAGAGAGGGCAGAAACTTTAACAATCCTCTATTTAAACAACGTAAGTGAAAAGTACAGTAAAATGGGATATGGACTTGATTATATTTTTGACATAAAGAACATAACAATGGTTGATGGATTTACATTTAAAGTGGATTATGTGTTTAGTTATGATATTACAAAGGATGGTATCTATAAAATAAGAAATATAAATAACACAACATACGTTACCGTTAAAACATTGGTAGATGCGTATCATTATATAAACAGTATCCAATCAGATAAAAATAAGAAAAAAGGTTCAAAAGGCAATACCACACTCCTCTACATCTCCCCATCTACATTTGTGGAAGACAACAACTCCCCTTCAATTGTTGATATGCTCGCTAACAACACTAACCTCACGTGGGGTTATGGGATAAAACCTATGAGGTAATTTCTTCAACATACATCAAAGGATAATCCAACTCCTCTATATATCTTAACCTCAAAATAGCAGTGGTTTCATTTACCTTTATCTTTAATCTAACATCAAGCATTTCTCCGGTTAAAGATAGGTATTTTCCATCCTCAAAGTTACCGTTTATCTTAACCTCAATATCTTCCACACATGGCTGGTTTTTCATGGATTCTTCAATTGCTTTTTCAAGAGTTTCTTTGCTGTTTAAACTCACCGGAGTTCCAACAAATTGGTGGAATAAGGCTCCTAAAGTAATCCCCCCTTCAAAAACAGCCCTTTCTCTATCTGTTAAATTTTTGAAATAACTTTTAAACACTTCATTCTCTTCAATTCTTTTTTTTGCCATTAAATTCACCTTATTTATTTTTCCCATTCTTCCTTAAACCTTTTAAAACATAAATTTAAAACCTCTTTTATAACTTCATCCTTATCTTTCTTCCCACCATAGGGGGCATTTAATCCTGCCGCTTCTTTATGCCCACCTCCTTCTCCCCCAAGTTCTTTTCCTATTTTTTCCATTAAAGAGCCGAGATGGACTTTTTTTGAAATATTTTTCCTACATCTTGCACTAACCCTTACTTCCCCTTCTCTCTTCCTAACTGCCACAACAAAGGCAATATCTGCCCCTATACTAACGATGGTTTTTGCACACGATGCCTCATGGGAACTTACATGGGATAGGGCAACACTAATACCATCCACCTCCCTAATCTCCATTCTACTACATGCCTTTAAATGAGCAATCCTCTTACTCCTATCACTTTCTTGAGAGAGTAGGTAGAGGATCTTTTGGAAACTTATGCCTTTTATAAGATATGCTAATATACCAAATGTCCTTTCATTTGCAAGTTTTAGGTGTTTTGTATCATATAATATCCCACATAACAATGCAATCCTTATATTTTTTGGAGGGAATACGTTGAGCTTCCTAAAAATTTCAGATATGATTTCGCAAGTGGATGGAGATTTTTCATCGACAATATAAAACTTGCATAGATTAACCAAATCAGTTTTTTTGTGGTGGTCGATTAAAACAACATCACAATCCTTCAATTTATTTTCATCAACACTCAACTGGTTTATTGATGAAGTATCCACCAAAACAACGGTTTTTGGTAATTTTGGATATTCAACAACTTCAACATCCTCATCAATTTCCTCTAAGATATTCCTTGATAACTTACTTATAGAGTTTGTGGATATTTTGAAATTTCCAGATGGATTTAGTGTTTTTGCAAGATACTTCAATGCAATACATCCCCCAACTGCATCTGGGTCTGCATTGTGGTGACACAAAAATAGAATTTCATTGTTTTTTAAAAATTTTAGTAGATTCTTAACACTTTCCCGAGTCGGTTCCATGGTATTCACCAAAAATAGCATTAAAGCCTAAAGAAAAAATAAATAAAATAAATTTTTACTGTGCTGCGGTGGATGTTATTGCCTGCTGTAATTTTTCTTGTAGTTCGCTTAATCTTTTTTGCATCTTTTCTTCCTGTTTAGTTAATGTCGATACTCTTAATTTTAAGGTCTCTAATTTTTCTTCCAATTCCTTTTTAATATCTTCCTTATTTCTTTTAACAAAAATGCCTCCAGCCATTTTATATACTTCATCTCCTACGGCTTTTCCCAACTCTTCCAATGCCTTTTCAATTTCTTTCATCTGAACTTCCATTTGCTGTTTTTGCATAACGATCATTTGTAATTGTTGTTGAAGTTGTTGAAATTGTAAAATTTGATTCTGTACACTTGGTGGCAATTCCATACTTTCACCTAAAAATTATTTTTTTATTTATTTATGTCGTTTGCAGAAATTTATCATTCACTCAACACAACAAAGAACGATAAATTTTTATGTAAAATGAGATTATGCTATTTATAATGCAAACGACTATATTTATCTTTTATACCTAATACTTAAAATAATTTATCCTTTGCAGATTTTATAGATATTCTCTGAAACCTTTATCCACCTTAAATAGGAATATAACGCTGCTCTTAAAATACTTAAATCTTCTGCAGTAATTTGGATGTTTAAGACGTTAGAATTTAGTTGCATAGTACCTTTTGATTTTATCTGGGATTCTAAATGCTCTAATAACATACTTTTATAAACAACTTCTGCCTCTTCAGGAGAATCAAACTTAATCTCCAAACAAAAAGAATTTATCTTCGACATTTTTTCACATTGATTATTTAATATCAATTTCATCAAAAGTCTTTATGGATTTAACTCTTATCAAAGGCCCTACTTTTCTATCGTTTTTATAGAACTGTATGAAGAAAAGAACCTTTTTCTCCGTTGGAGGAATATCTTCAAAACCCATAACAAAATCACTATCTACAAACTTAAATCCATAATCCAAAAACAAATCACAATATTTCTTTGTATTCTCGGTATATTCAACTGCCAATCCGTTGGTGTTGTATACTTTTTCCCCACAAACTTCCTTTTGTAATTTAATTGATATGAACATTGATAATACTCTATTCCCTAAAACATCATAAATTTTTAACTTCCCGGGATTTCCTTTAAATTCCTCTATGAGTATAACTTTATCGTAACTTTCAAAAATCTCCCTTAAAGGAGTTTTTCCCCTTGTTAAGTACTCGATATTTAAAACTCTTGCTAAATCATTGGCAAAACTTCTCGTTCTTTGGGAAGGTTTTCTTGATGTAGTTATTATCATATTGTCCATATTACCTCGCCTTTACCAACTTGACCACTTTTGGTCTCAACTTTATCAATATTTTGCTACTACAGTAGGGGCATTTTGCCTTTGAACCTAACTCATCTAAGGTAATTATTTTTTTACAATTTACACATCTGTACTCTACCATACAACCACCAAAATAGTATTATAAAAAATTAAAAAAGAATTAGATTTCTTTCTTCTTGCTTTCAATGACTCTTCTAATTGCCTTTGTAACAACTTTACCAGCACCTGTCTCTGGGGTGTATGCTCCGCCAGCAATTTTAGCCCCGCATTTACCGCACATCCAAATGGAGGTACTTACTCTCTTTAATTTTTGGAATCCACAAACTGGACATTTGTATTTTTTCTTTGCTTTTATTTCAACGTCTCTGACTCTTACTCTAATTTTTCTACCGTATCTTGGACCAAATCTCCCTGCAGGACCAACTTTCTTTGTGTGACTAAATACCATTACTACCACCTATTTTTTGTTTTTTTAAATTTACATGCCGTATCTTTTTAATACCTTTGTTTGGACATTTCCTTTTGTAACTTTGTTTAAATGAGCGTAAAACTCTGCTTCAATACCACTTGGAATTTCTATAACAACAATTAAAGAACCATCAGGTTGCCATTCTTCCTGCTTTACAGATCCATATTGATGGAGTATATGATAGGCATTTCCTGCAAATTCTGCGGGAATTTTAATAGCAATATCCCTTTTTTCAAACTTGATTGGCAGTATCTTCCTAAGTTCTTTTATTATTCTTGGAAGTTGTTCTTCAGGTCTTTTGTAAATATCTATACTAACACGGGCTTCTTCCAAAGCCTTCTCAATCCTCTTGGGTGGATGTGGAGTGTCAGTTTGTGGATTTATGGTGTTTTTTACAATTAAGGATATAATTTGTTTCTTTTTTTGTTCTTGCATCTCTTTTCTTTGTTGAGATGTGAGTTGAACATGCCCCTTTAATATGATTTGTTTTGCAATTTCTTTAACATCTGTTGTACCAAAAACTTTAAGAAGCGTGTCCTCTGGAGATTTTTCCCCTTTTCCAGAATCTTTATATATTGCTTCCATTGCCAAAATTTCAGAAATATCTATGTTCTGCCCTTCCTTAAATTTTGCGGCTAAGTAAGGGTCTACCAATATTTCAAACTTTTCTCCATGTGATTGATATCTTGCAATAACGGCCTTATCTACGGACACCATAATAATCCCTTCTTTTTATTTATATATCTTTCTATTATTTTATGGTTAACACTATAAACAAAACAATAGAAAAATCATAAAAATGGAATGAATATTTAAAAAATCAGTTTGGAATTAAAATCGATTTTCAATATTATAATTTATTGGAAATCTTCTTCTTTTTCATCATTTTCAGCATTATCTTCATTTTCTTCTACATCTTCTTCTTGTTTCTTTTCTTTTTCTTTCTCTTCCTCTATTTTCTCCTTAACTATGTCCACTAGCTCTTTAATCTTTTCGCATGGAATCTTCTCCACCATCTTTTCATCATCTTTTATAACAACCATATCTACATTTTCAGGTTTTAACTCCTCTGTTGTTTTACTTAATACGTATATTGCTAATTCCATAGCCTCTTCAATATTTAAATCTTCACTATATTTTTTCTCTAAAATTTCCATTGCAATTGGTCTTCCAGAACCTATTGCCGTTGCTTTGTATTCAATTAATGCTCCACTTGGATCTGTTTCAAATAACCTTGCACTGTGCCTATCAATTCCAGCAATTAAAAGTGCTACACCAAAAGGTCTTGCCCCCCCATGTTGTGTATATGCCTGCTTTATATCGCAAATTTTCTTTGCCAATGCTTCAACAGTTATCGGTTCTCCATAATTAACTCTGTTTATTTGTGCCTCAATTCTTGCCCTATCAACTAAAACTCTCGCATCTGCAACTAAACCTGATGTCGCTGCTGCGATGTGGTCATCAATTTGGAAGATTTTTTCAATTGAACTGATTTCAATTAAACTACTTGTTATTCTTCTATCCACTGCTAAAACTACCCCACTTTTACACTTTATTCCAATTGCTGTAGTTCCTCTCCTCACAGCCTCTCTGGCATATTCTACTTGGTATAACCTTCCTTCTGGGCTAAATACTGTAATTGCTCTGTCATAAGCAGATGCTGGAACCATTTGCATACTTTTACCTCCAATTTTCACAAATTTTTAAATTTCTATGCTATTAATATTTTTTGAAGAAAATCAATTATCAGAATTCGTTTGTATTTTTTTGTTTTTCACAATTCCTTAATCAAAAAACAAATACTACCTACTTAATAATATTTATAATTATTTAACTTATTAGTGTATTTATAGATAGTGGTTTTTAAGTTTTTTAATTTTTATATTGCATGTGTTGATTTATGACACAATTTTATCATAACATTTATATATGAGAAAATTCTAATAACCATTAGAGATTTTAATAACAATTCAAGTTGATGAACATGATACCAGTTAACATATCTGAAGATGCATTAGAGTTTATTAAGAAAAAATTGGAAAAGGCAAATGCCGATTCCATAGTAATATATTTTGCAGGATTTGGTTGAAGAGGACCTAAATTTGGAGTAGGGATTATAAAAGAGCCCCGCGAAGATGATGAATTGGTTTATGATGGTGAATTTAAGATTTACCTTGATAAGGTAGCAAAAGAGTTCTTAAATGAGGTAAATTTAATATTGAAAAAATCCTTCCTTCGCGGGGAATATTTAGCAGTTAAGGGATTTGGTGGAGGGTGCTAACCCAAGAACCCATTTTGGGATTGGGTTGGTTAAAAACCCTCCATAAGTTTACTATTTTACTTAATTTTATTTTATTTTTGCTTTTGTTTATTTTTTCAATATTATCAACGCATCCCCTACACAACATCCTTTTCCATCTTCTTTTACAAACACGGGATTCATATCAATCTCTTTTATCTCATCATATAATTCCATGATTACCCCAAGTTTTACAATCAAATCAACCACAGATTCAATGTCCCTCTTTGGTCTTCCTCTAACACCTTCTAATATTTTATAGGATTTTAATGATTTCAGCATTTCATATGCATATTCTTTTGTTATTGGGTAGATTCCAAATGAAACATCTTTTAATACTTCAACAAACACCCCTCCCAACCCAGTCATTACAACAGGCCCAAATATATCATCCCTTTTACCACCAATAATTATTTCCAATCCATCAACAAACTCCTCAATTAAAACACCCTCAATAATCCCTTCAATTTCATTATCCTCAAAATATTTCTTTGCATTGTTGATAATTGTTTCAAATGCTTCCCCAACATCATCAGGATTGATAACTACACATCCAGCATCTGATTTATGCATTATATTTGGAGAGACAATTTTCATAACAAACCTATCGAGTTCTTTTGCATATCTTATTGCTTCTTCTTTATTCTTTGCTATATATCCTCTTGGGATTTTAATGCCATGGAGTTCCAAAAATTTCTTTGCAGTATATTCATTCAGATTGGCAAATAATTTTTCAATGGTTTCTTTGTTATTGTTTTTTATCTCTTCAAACTCTTCCTTAACTTTTTCCAAATATTCATCCCAATCTTCTTTTGTTTTCATTTTGCTGTATTTGTATAGATAAGATAATGCCTCAACCCCTGATTCAGGGGTAATATAACTTGGAATACCATTCTTTCTCAAATAACTCTTTGCTCCTTTTATTGAAACTCCTCCAACAAAAGATGTTACAATAGGCTTTTTATTGGATTTTAATTTCACAATCTCCTCAGCAACCTCCAATGGTTTGGTCATCTCTTGGGGGGTTAGGATAATCAATAACCCATTTACATTTTTATCTTCCATTAAACTACTAATTGCATTTTTATACCTCTCTGTATCAGCATCTCCAATAATATCAAGTGGATTGCTTATTGTTGCAGTTTTTGGGAGTTTTTTTCTCAATTTCTCTTTTGTTTTCTCCTCAAAATTCGCCAATTTAATGCCATATTTTTCACACATATCTGTAGCCATGACTCCAAAACCACCGGCATTTGTAACAATGCCTATTTCATTAGATTCCATAAGTGGTTGTGTTGAAAAGATATGCATTAGATTTACAAGTTCTTCAAATGTTTCTGCTCTCAAAATTCCTCCTTCTTTAAACGCCGCAGAGTAAATCTCATCACTCCCTGCCAAACTTCCAGTGTGGGAAGATACTGCTTTAGATCCTTCCTCAGTTCTTCCACTTTTTAATGCAATAATTGGTTTTACCTTTGATAGTTTTTTTACAGCATTCAAAAATCCCCTATCTTTTATCCCTTCAATATACAAAACCACAACCTCTATTGTTTCATCACTCATCAAATATTCCATCAAATCGCTCTCTTGGACATCAATCTTATTACCAATGCTAATGATTTTTGAAAATCCAAGGTTCAATAATGGAGAGATATCCAATATGGCGGTTAATACTGCACCACTTTGTGATATTATAGATATGTTTCCTTTATTTGGAAATATCTTCCCAAATGTTGCATTTAAGTTGTTGTAGGTGTTCATTATACCAAGGCAATTAGGACCTATCGTTGCGATGTTGTATTTTTTTATAATTTTTTTCACTTCCTCCTCTAACCCACAATTCCCAACTTCAGAAAACCCAGCGGATATTATAACTGCCCCTTTAACCCCCTTCTCCCCACACTCTTCCATAACCTTTGGAACTGCCTGGGCAGGAACAACAATTACTGCTAAATCAACTTCATCATCCACATCTAATATAGATTTGTAACATTTTAGTCCAAAAATCTCATCATACTTTGGATTTATTGGATATAACCTCCCCTCAAATGACATGAGGTTCTTCATTATAGAATAACCAACCTTCCCCTCTGTATTTGATGCCCCTATAATGGCTATTGATTTTGGATTAAAAATTGCATCAAAATTTTTCATTTTCCCCCTCGAAGAACTTCTAAAAACAATAAAATTTTTGTATTCTATGGTTTTTATAGTTTTAGTTGTATAGTTAAAGATTTATAGCATCAACAAGATAAATAATACCATGCATTTTTATAGGGTGTGGGAGTAATGATAATTTTTGTGGAAGATAGAACGAGTGAGCATAAGGTTGTAGGAAAATTAAAACCACCAATTTCATTTGATATGTATCTTACGTGTCCTCAACTCTATGGATATTCTACAAAATTAACATGGAGATACAGAGGAGATGATGTATATAAAACCTACTTTGAGTATGTTGAAGATGATAACATATACTTTGGAAAGTTAACAATAGAAAAAAATGGAGATTCTTGCACTTTTACAATAAATGTTGATGAATATGGGGAAAAATCCATAGAGATTTTGAAGTATGCACTTGAAGATTGTATAAAGGCAATAGAGATTTTATGCAAAGATTACACTCTTGAGTTAGGCACTCCATGGTGATGGTATGAATTTGAAACTTTTTAAAATCTTAACTAAGAAGATAAAGGAAAAAGAAATCATATCCCCAAAAGAAATGGAAATAATTGATAACAACTGCGAATATCTTGGAATTCCAAAAATTTTGTTGATGGAAAATGCTGGGAAATGTGTATCTGATGAAATTGATAATCTTAGGGTAGAATTGGGAGATGTGCCAATATTTATCTTCTGTGGAACTGGAAACAATGGTGGGGATGGATTTGCAACTGCAAGACACTTGGGAAAATGCAAAGTTATACTCCTTGGTAAGGAAGAAAATATAAAAACTTATGAGGCAAGGGAAAACTTCAAAATCTTAAAAAATCTTACTGAATTTGGAAATATAGAAATTAAAAATGCCACTTATCCAAATGAAATCCTTGAGATTTTAAATGAAATAGAAAATTTGGATAAAGCTATTGTTGTTGATGCCATGCTTGGAACTGGGATTAGGGGGGAACTTAGAGAACCATATGGGACAGTGGTAGAGAAATTAAATAAAATAAAAAGAAAGAACGACAACATAAAAATCATAAGTGTTGATGTTGAAACTGGAAATCTAAATGCTGATAAAGTTATTACCTTCCACAAGAGAAAGACAATAAATAAATTAAATAATTTAATTGTAAAGCCAATAGGTATTCCAAAAGAGGCAGAGTATGTGGTAGGTTGGGGGGATTTAAAGGCACTTTCAAAGAGGGATCCAAATTCTCACAAAGGAGAGAATGGAAAGGTTTTGGTTATTGGAGGTTCAAAGGAGTTCTTTGGAGCACCAATATTAGCAGGTTTGGCAGCATTAAAACTTGCGGATATTGTATCTATAGCATCAGTTAAAGATGTTGTTAAAAAAATAACCAATCCAGAATTGATAACATACAAATTGAAGGGGGATTATATTGGTGAAAAATGCATAGATAAACTAATAGAAATCTCCAAAAAATACGATTGCATTGTTTTAGGAAATGGACTGGGTGTTAATGAAGAAACTAAGGGTTTTGTAAATGGATTTTTGGAGGGAATAGATAAGGATAAAAAGGTTGTTATTGATGCAGATGCCATAAAGGTTATTGATTATGAGAAATTTGAATTTAGGGAGAATTTTATATTCACTCCACATAGAAGGGAGTTTGAATACATGGGAGTAAATCTTGATAACCTCCCATCTTCAACTATTGTGTTAAAGGGAAAGTATGATATAATATTCAACAAAAACAACGTAAAAATAAACAAAACTGGCAACAGTGGGATGACTATTGGAGGAACTGGAGATATTCTATGTGGGATTATTGGGGGATTATATGCTAAAAACGAGGCATTTTTATCTGCATGTTGCGGATGCTTTATAAATGGTTATGCTGGAGATTTGTTGTTGAAGGAGAAGGGTTATTACTACACTCCAATGGATATCATTGAAAAAATCCCGCATGTTTTAAAGTTGTTTGGTTAATTTTATGTTGTTCCGCAAAGTGAATTACTTATTTCCAAATATATTTTAATTATATTTTGTGGGGGACGTTATGAGGGCAGATTTACACATACACTCAAAATATTCAGGCATAATGAAATACATGGGATTGAAGTTTCCAGATTCTGTTGAAGAGCCGAGAAGAATTATGAGATATGCTAAAAAGAATAAAATGGATGTTATTGCAGTTACAGACCACAATACAATAAGGGGAGGTATTGAGACAAAAAAACTTGAAAAAGAGTTTAGTATTGAAGTTATTGTAGGTAGCGAAATCATGTCAAAAGATGGGGAGATTATTGGATTATTTTTAAATGAAGAAATACAGAGTGGATTATCTGCAGAAGAAACAGTAGAAAAAATTCATGAACAGGGGGGTTTGGCAATTGCTCCCCATCCATACAGCCCCATATGTAAAGCATTAAACGACAAGATTTTTGATTTAAAGTTGGATGGTGTTGAAGTTTTTAACGCATACCATAGGGATGGTATTGTGAATAACATTGCATTGGAAAAGGTTATCAAAAACTACCACAAAAAGCCAGTGTCATTTATAGGAAGTAGTGATGCCCACCTTGCCAAAATGGTTGGGAATGGGTATACGAACTTTGAGGGAAATTGTGCAGATGATTTATATGAGGCAATAATTAGGAGAAAAACATCCTTTGGAGGACGTCCAACACCACTATCTGATATCATATTATGGAGTTACAACGTTGTCTATGTATCAGAAAAAACCCTGATAAAATCTATGATGTTTAAAAATCCAACGTTAAATATAAGATTCCACAAAAAACTCCTTGCGATGTTTGGAGGTTTAATTTATATTGCAACCCCTTTACCATTAATTGCAGGGGTTTTGGGAAACCTCTATTTAAAAAGAAAGGCAAAAAACAAATTAAAAGAAAACATTTAAATCAATTCAACAAAATTCTCTATCATCTTTAACCCAACTTTTCCACTTTTCTCTGGATGGAATTGGGTAGCATAGACGTTATCTTTATTAATAACACATGGAAATTCTATACCATAATCGCATGTTCCTACTATTACATCCTCCTCTGTTGGATTCACATAGTAGGAATGCACAAAGTAGAAATATTCGTTATCCTTTATATTTTCAAATAGGGGAATATCTTTTACTTTTTTAACGTTGTTCCATCCCATGTGTGGAATCTTATCAACGTTTTTAAATTTTACTACATTTCCCTTTATAATGCCGAGGCCTTCTATATCTTTACATTCTTCGCTTTCCTCTAATAGTAACTGCATCCCTAAACAAATGCCTAAAAATGGAACTCTTTCTTCTACAATTTTGTAAATCACATCTTTTAAATTTTCTAAATTTTTCATTGCATCTCCGAAATTACCAACACCGGGAAGAATGACTTTATCAGCACTTAGAATCTCTTCCTTATCGTTTGTAATTACCACATTTCTCTCATACAATTCAACAGCCTTTTTGATACTCCTCAAATTTCCAGCGTTGTAGTCGATTATCGTTATCATGATATCTCTCCATTTTTACAATTAAATTTGAATAAAAAATAAAATAAAATTAAATCATAAATTGATGAGAAAAATAGGTGTTTATTTTATCTCTTCAATTTCTCTCAAGGTTTCTAATATTTTATTTAATGCAATTTCTGCATCCCCTTCTTTCTTCAATCCTGTTATAACAACTTTTCCACTACCAAATATTAAAACCACGACTTTTGGGTCATCCAACCTATAAACCAATCCTGGAAATTGTTCTGGTTCGTATTCAGTTCCTTCAATCATCAATGCTATATCATCCAAATTTGGTTCAATTCCCAAATCAGCAGTAGCAACCATGTTCTGAACTTTAACTTCCGGGTCATCGATTATATCCATTCCCGCATCTTTTAATTCTTTAATTATTTTTTTAATTGCTACTTCAGCCTCTTCTTTACTTTTAGCCCCCGTACAATTTACTTTCCCACTTCTAAATATTAATAAAGCCACCTTTGGTTCTGATAACCTGCAAACTAATCCTGGAAATTGTTCTGGTTCGTATTCAGCATTATCTAATATCAATGCTGCCTCTTCTAAATCAATATCACTACCTATCTGTGTGGAGACAACAACATTAACAATCTTTATCTTTGGTTCCATGATTTCACCAGTGTTATTCATATAGTTATAATTTCTTTAATTTATAAAATATATAAATGTTTTTAAGAATTATTAAAACATCCAACTATATAAATTCAATAAATAAAAAAACAATAATATTTAAATATACAAATTAAAATGCCCAAAATAAAATAAAAAAGGAAAATAGAGGACTTATCCGAACAATGCAGCAAGTCCTGCTGCTGCAGCGGTTGTGTCTTCTTTCTTCTCTTCTTTTTTCTCTTCTTCTTTCTTCTCTTCTGCTGCTGGAGTTGGTGCTGCTGCTGGAGCTGCTGCAGCAACTGGCATTGCAGCGTTTTCAATTGCCTCATCGATATTTACTCCTTCTAATGCAGCAACTAATGCTTTAACTCTTGCATCATCTACATCAACACCTGCTGCACTTAAAACGCTCTTAACTGCATCTTCTGTAATTTCTTTTCCAGCAGCGTGCAATAATAATGCCGCATATACGTATTCCATAAATTACACCTCCACAATTATAATGTGTTTCTTTGTTGATTATATGTTTTTCCATAATTTTATTAGTTTCTTTTGTATTTTCAAGTATCTTATATATATTTTTCGGTGACATGCATTCTTAAGAAAAATTGTTTAGAACAATAATGCCAAACCAACTGCAGCCTGTTCTTCTTTCTTCTCCTCTTTCTTCTCTTCTTCTTTCTTCCCCTCTTCTTCTGCTGGAGTTAGAGCAGCACTTGCATTTGCTGATAATTTCTCTCTTAACTCATCGTCTAATGCATCATCGCTAAGTTTTCCTGCAAGAGATAGCATTTGTGCGTATGCCTTACCAATGATGTCACTTGCTGTTTTATCTGTAAGGAATGCACTTTCAATAGATACTGCTCTTGCATTGAGGAATGCTTTTTGTATGAGTAATTCGATTGTATCTTTTGTTGGAATTGCTGCGTTAACTGATATGTTAACTGCATGCATGTATGCATTTTGTATTTTTGATATAAATTCTTCTTCATCTATCTTCAATACATCTGGTGTGTAGATGATTCCATCTTCATAAGCAGCGAGTAAGTTCAACCCAACTTTTATTGGCTTAATTCCTAATGCGGAAAGGACTGTTGCAAGTTTGTGCGAAACGACCTCTCCTGCCTTAACAACAACCTTGTCTTCTTTAATTGCAATTTTACCTTTTTCAATCGCTGCTGGGATACCTACACTCTTAAGTTCTCCAAGGAATGGCCCTGGAGGCATTCCTGTTGAACCTTTTTGGACTTTAATGTCACAAGGTGCAATTGCCCCTCCTTTTATAGGAGCGGGTGTCTTACTTGCCTCCAATTCTTTATATAATTTGAATGGATTCATGTCTGTAACAAGGATTGCTGCCCCTTTCTCAACATAGTCAGTAAGTTTAGCAAATTCAGGATTGTTTGTTTCTTCAGATAATTCCTGAATTGCCCTTATAATAAGGGAGTTTCTTGACATTCTTAAAATCATTTTTCCTCTAATCTTGTCTCTAATTTCTTGGAGTTGCCTTGCAGGAACTTCCATCATGTCAATTATTGCTACAATAGGCTTGCTTTTTAGGAGTTCTTTTAATGTATTTACTTCCTCAATTTTCCAAGGGGCAATTTTACGTTGTGTTTCCACTGCTGATGTCATTTTTTTCATCCCCTTATTTTTCTATTTTAACTGCTGGCCCCATTGTGAGTTTTGTATATGCACTTTTAACGTGGTAAAGCCCCTTCTCGTATTTCTTAGCAACTGTGTTTAAAACAGATTCAATATTTTCAGCAATTTCTTCATCACTCATCTTCTCAGTACCAACTAAAGCGTGGAATATTGGTTTGTCCCTTGTGTTTACAATAACTGTCTTTTTAAGTCTTTCAACCAATGGCTTTAAATTAATATTTGCAGGAACTGGTTTTGGCATCTTTCCTCTCGGACCTAATATTGGACCAAGATATCTACCAACCAAAGGCATCATATCCGCCTGTGCTATGAAGAAATCATGAGCATTTGCAACTTTTCTTGCTTTTCTTTTATCTTTTCCCAATTCTTCCAATTCTTCTTCTCTAATAACAGTTAGTCCTAATTCTTCTGCCTGAGCCGCCAAATCCCCTTTTGCGATAACCGCGATTTTTGCCTCTTTACCTCTTCCGTGAGGCAACACTATTTCCTCTTTTAATCTGTTCTCTGGCCTTGATAGGTCCAATTCCTTGAGGTTCACTACTAAGTCGAATGACTGTGTGAAGTTTCGCGGCTTCGCAAGGCGGCGAGCCTCCTTCACTGCTTGCAGTATCTTTTCTCTGTCCATGCTATTGCCTCCATTTAATTAGTGCATAGAGCATCATTATTATACATAACCTATTATATAAATATTACTACAATGATTACCTGCGTTATGGTCGCTACAATTAACCAACTTAAAATTTAAATTATTATTGTGGTTGAATTCATAATTTTAAACTAAAAAAGTATTTTGTTATTATTTTTTGCATGTAATGATTATACCTAAATTAATATCATAAGTGGTATTTAACTTTAACTGTTCTCATATTTTTTATATTTTACTCTAATTTATATTTTGTAATAACTCATCACACATTTTTATTAAATCTTTTAATGCCTCCTTTAAAACTTCCTCTGCATTAACGCCTTTTTCGGTTGTAATTAGTAACTTTGGATTTGATATGCATCTTCCAGTATCAGGATCTAAAACTGGGTGGTCTATTGAATATGAAGCCATTAAAACCCCTTCTTTATTTAATAGAATATCCTTCAATACATTACATAATGAGTGGTCTTCATTCAACAACTCAACTTCTATTAAGTTTTCTTTTTTTTCTAAGATTTTTACCATTTTATCCATATTTACCTCCTCCTTTGATTATTTAATTTCTACTCCTGCAAGTTCTTTTTTTGCTAAGGTTATATCTTTATTAAGTACGATTTTTCCGTTCTCTTCCCTGAGAAATCCTTTTTCAAGTCCTTCTTCAATTATCTCATCAACATCTTTTCCAGTTAAATAAGTAGCAAGAGTAATAAGGTTTTTTACTGGTTTTGAACCAATTCTTTTAAATGCAAGTTCCCCATAGATTTCATTTAACTCATATAGAATCTCATTTAAACTGTCCAATTCAAGTGAAGTTTTAATAATACCCTCTTCCTTTAAATACTTAACATTATGACCTAATGCTTTTAAGGTATCAATTACCAAATCCTTGTTTACAGGATATTTTAAATCACTTAAACTGTATTCATATAAACCTTCTTCATCTTTTGTATATTTTCCATGCACTCTCTCTATTATCGATACTATTGTTCTGTAATTTTCAACAACTGAGTCCTTATCATAACCAAAAATCTTAATCCTCAATAGATTTTCCCTTGATTCTATTAAACAATCAATGTTTAGTTTTGATATTCTATCACAAATTTCAAGCATTTCTTCACTACATGATGTTTTTGCAGTAATAACCTTTTTCATTTTCTCACCGAGTTAAATATATAAGATTAAAGTATAAAAATTTTCGTTCGTTTTTATGATTTAATATATTATTGGTATTTACATTAATATGTGAAACATAAAAAAAGAATATTCATCTGGAGGGAGATTATGGTTGAAAATATATTAAAGAATGCTTTAGAAGTGATATCTGTTGAGGAATTAAAGGAAGTTATGGAAAAGAAAGATAAGAGAGCATACATTGGATTTGAGCCAAGTGGGAAGATACATTTAGGGCATTACTTGCAGATAAGGAAGATGATTGATTTACAAAATGCGGGATTTGATGTTGTTATATTACTCGCTGATTTACACGCCTACCTAAACCAAAAAGGAACCATGGATGAGATTAGGGAATTAGCGGAATACAACAAAAGATGCTTTGATGCAATGGGTGTTAAGGCAGAGTATGTTTATGGGAGTGAGTTCCAATTGGATAAAGAATATACCTTAGATATTTATAAACTTGCTTTAAAAACCACATTAAAAAGAGCGAGAAGAAGTATGGAAGTTATAGCAAGGGAAGATGAGAATCCAAAGGTTGCAGAGGTTATTTACCCAATTATGCAAGTTAATGACATAAAACATCTCAATGTTGATGTTGCAGTTGGTGGAATGGAGCAGAGGAAGATACACATGCTCGCAAGAGAACTCTTGCCAACTTTAGGATATAAAGCACCAGTTTGCATACACAACCCTGTTTTAACTGGTTTGGATGGGGAAGGAAAGATGAGTTCATCAAAGGGGAACTTCATATCTGTTGATGATGAGGTGGAGGTTATTAAAAGTAAGATAAAGAAAGCCTACTGTCCAGCAAAAGTCGTTGAAGGAAATCCGATTATGGAGATAGCAAAATACTTCCTTGAATATCCATTAACAATAAAGAGACCAGAAAAGTTCGGGGGAGATTTGGTGGTTAATTGTTATGGGGAATTAGAAAAAATATTTACTGAAGGAAAATTGCATCCAATGGACTTAAAAAATGCTGTTGCAGAAGAGTTGATAAATATTTTGGAACCAATAAGGGAGAAACTAAAATAAATGGCGGGATAAATATGGAAATATTAAACGCTGTTTATTTTGGAAATCCCCTAAAAAACTATCTTTTGTGTATTTTGAGTATTTTGTTTGGAGTACTCCTTGGAAAGATTTTGCGTTACATAATTAAAAACTACATAAAAGCGATAGTTACAAAAACAAAAACAAAATTGGATGATATATTCTTGTATGCCATAGATGAGCCGTTAATAATCTTGGCGGTATTGTCTGGAATTTGGGCAGGGTTTAATTTCTTAAAACTCCCTGAGAACATTTCAATCCTTATAAATGAGGGGATTGTTGTAGCGGTTACGCTTTGTGTAATGCTGTTTTTGATTAGGTTTGTTGATGATTTTATCCTTGAGTATGTTGCCCCACTAACGGAAAAAACAGAGAGTAAACTTGATGACCAGTTGATCCCACCACTTAGAAAATTCATGAAGATTTTGATTATAGTGTTTGGATCTGTAGTTATCTTGGATAATTTAGGATATGATGTTACAACACTCCTCGCTGGTTTGGGTATTGGTGGTTTAGCAGTAGCACTGGCATCAAAGGATACTGTAGAGAACTTAATTGCAGGGATTTTGATTATAGTTGATAAGCCATTTACAATTGGAGATTGGATTAAGGTTTCTGACTATGAGGGAATTGTGGAAGAAATTGGAATTAGGAGCACGAGGATAAGAACCTTTGGAGATTCTTTGATTACAATCCCAAATGCTTCACTCTCAACAAATATCATAGAGAACTTTTCAGTAATGAGGAAAAGGAGAGTTTTAGCAACTATAGGTTTAACCTATGGCACACCAGCAGATAAGATTAAAAAAGCAGAGGAAATTTTAAAGGATATTTTAAAAAACCATCCTGCAGTAGTTGAACCAATAAGGATACATTTTGTTGAGTATGGAAATTGGAGTTTAAATTTAAGAGTTGAGTATTTCATAAAAAATTTAGGGTTTGATTATTACTTAAATGCTCTAAATGAGATAAATTTAAAAATAAAAGAAGAGTTTGAGAAAGAAGGTATTGAAATGGCATTCCCAACATATACTGTTTATTTGGAGAAGGATAACCAATAAATCAAAACATAAAATTTAAAAATATCTATCTCAATAACTTAAATGAATTTGTAAATATACTAAAAAGGTGATTTGATGAAGATTTATTTAAATGGAAAATTTGTCGATAAGGAAGATGCAAAAATATCAGTTTATGACCATGGTTTGCTTTACGGTGATGGAGTTTTTGAAGGTATAAGGGCTTATGATGGCGTAGTTTTTAAGTTAAAGGAGCATATAGATAGATTATATGATTCTGCAAAATCCATAACCTTAGAAATCCCAATGTCAAAGGAAGAGATGGAGAAGATTGTTATTGAAACATTGAGGGTTAATAACCTAAAGGATGCATATATAAGGTTGGTTGTAACAAGAGGGGTTGGAGATTTGGGTTTAGATCCAAGGAAATGTAAAACTCCAACCATATTCTGCATCACTGAGCCAATGAACCCACTATTGGGAGAAGATGGGATAAGGGTAATAACTGCATCAGTTAGGAGGTTACCTGTTGATGTTTTAAACCCTGCTGTTAAGTCATTGAACTACTTAAACAGTGTCTTGGCAAAAATCCAGGCAAATTATGCTGGTGTAGATGAGGCATTTTTACTTGATGCAGAGGGATATGTTGCTGAGGGAACTGGGGATAATATCTTTGTTGTTAAAAATGGAGTTATAAAGACACCACCTGTTTCTTCAAGTGTTTTGAGAGGAATTACAAGAGATACGGTTATTGATTTAGCAAGAGAATTGGGATATGAAGTTGTTGAGGAGAGATTAACTTTACATGAACTCTATGTTGCTGATGAGGTTTTCATTACCGGAACTGCTGCTGAGATTGTTCCAGTTGTTGAAATTGATGGAAGAAAGATAAACGATGGAAAAATTGGAGAAATAACAAAAAAATTAAGAGAAAAGTTCAAAGAAGTGAGGACAAAACTTGGAACAAAGATTTATGAATAATCTTTTTAATTTTTATTACATTTAACTTTTACAAATTCCATCGCATAAATTATGCAATGGACATTTTTCACAAACTGGATTTTTCTTTTTGCAGTAGTGTTTTCCAAGTTCTACAATCAATGCATGATATTCCTTATAAATTTTCAAATCCTTTGGCAGGTTTTTCTCAAAGATACCTCTAATTTCATCATACTCTTCCCCACCTTCAATAATCCTCAACCTGCTAAAAATCCTCCTTGTATATGCATCTATCACGAATATTTCCCTATCTAATGCATAGAGTAAAATACTATCTGCAGTTTCTTTTCCAATACCTTTTACGTTTAATATTTCTTTTCTCAAATCTTCTAATTTTATAGATAACTTTGCTAAATTTTCAGTGTTTTTGTAATTTTCAACTATAAATTTGGTTATATTTTTCAATCTCTCTGCTTTTATGTTGTAGAATCCTGCTGGTTTTATTAGTTTTTTTAGTTTTTCAATATCAGTGTTTAAAATCTTTATTTCATCAATTAAATTCTCTTTTTTTAAATTTTCTATGGCTTTCTCGACATTTTTCCATGATGTATTTTGGGTTAAAACTGCCCCAATAACAACTTCATACCTTGTTTCCCCAGGCCACCAGTTTTGATAGCCAAAATGGGACAATAATAGATGATAAATTTTTAGCAAATCCAATGTCTTCCCCCCTAATGTTAAAAAATTAAATTTAATCTCTCACAATCATCGTACCAATACCTTCTTCTGTAAAGACTTCCAACAACAAAGCATGGGGGATTTTTCCATTTATTATATGGACACTTTTAACCCCTTTGTTTAATGCATTTATTGCCGCTTCCACCTTTGGAATCATTCCTCCTTTTATAATTTCCTTTTCCATCAACTCTTCAGCCTCAGATATGGTTAATTTTTTGTACAGTGTTGAGGGGTCGTTTATATCCCCCATAATCCCATCAACATCGGTAATTAATACCAACTTCTCTGCATCAATTGCACCAGCAATATCTCCTGCAACCGTATCTGCATTTAAGTTGAGTGCTTTACCTTCATCATCAATTCCAATTGGTGAGATAACTGGGATGTAGTTGTTTTCCAATAGAATATCAATTAATTCAGTGTTGATTTTTTCCGTTTCTCCAACTCTTCCTAAATCTACCATAACCTTTTCTCCATCCTTCTCAATGTATTTGAGTTTCTTCCTTGCTTTTATTAAATGCCCCGACTTTCCAGATAATCCAACTGCTTTTCCTCCAAATTTACCTATCTTTGAAACAATCTCCCCATTTATCTTCCCTATCAAAACCATCATTACAATATCTAATGTTTCCTCATCAGTAACTCTAAGCCCATGGATGAACTCTGGTTTTTTCCCCATCTTTTCCATAGCCTTATTTATTTCTGGCCCTCCTCCATGAACAACAACAGGATTTATTCCAACGAATCTCAACAAAACAATATCTTTTGCAGTCCAATTTTTTGCATTCTCATCTATCATCGCATGTCCACCGTACTTTATAACAAATCTCTTCTTCTGAAACTTTTGGATGTATGGGAGTGCCTCCATCAGAATCTCTGCTTTACTTAGATTCGTTTTTTCTTCCATTTTTTCCCTCCAACAAGTTTTCTATTTTTATAATTTTATTTAACCTTAAATTTTAAAGAAGTTAAAATCATTCTTATTATAACCGCAATCTTTAAATATAATTTTTTTATACTTTAATTGATTAACGATAATAGGTATTATTTTTAATTCTTTCGGAGGTGTCAATAATGGAGGAGAGGATATATACAATCCCATTGAGAGACATGATGAACAGGTCAAAAAGAACAAAAAGAGCCCCAAGGGCAATTAGAAAAATAAGAGAGTTCTTAAAAAGGCACATGAAAGCAGAGATTGTAAAATTGGACAACTCAATAAATGAAAAGGTCTGGGAAAGAAGTATTGAAAAAGTTCCAGCAAGAATTAGAGTTAAGGTAGTTAAAGAAGGGGATGTTGTTAGGGCAACACTTGCAGAATAATTAAAAATTGTGATAATATGATAATAAGAAAATACTTTTCTGGAATGTCCACCATAGGCGTCCTTGCTCTATCTACTGAAAAATTTGCTTTTCTTCCATATATTGTTGAGGAAAACATGGTAGAAGAAATTAAAGAGGTTCTTGACGTTTCAACAACACGGTTAAATATTGGTGGATGTTCTTTAATTGGTTCCTTATGTGTAGCAAACTCTTATGGTCTTTTATTGCCAAAGATTGTAAAGGATGATGAGGTTGAATTAATTAAGAAGTTTTTGGAAGAGAATAATATTGATATTCAAATTAAAATATTGGATAGTAAAAACACGGCTCTTGGTAACTTGGTACTTGCTAATGATAGGGGTTGCATAATCTCTGAGGAATTGAAAGGTTTTAAAAAGGATATTGAAGATATTCTTAATGTTGATGTTGAAGTTGGTAATATTGCAGAACTCCCAACAGTTGGAAGTAATGCAGTAGCAACCAACAAAGGGTGCCTTGTGCATCCACTTGCGGATGATGAAGAACTCGAATGGATTAAGGATGTTTTAAAGATAGATTGCATTGGAAGGGGAACTGCAAATAAAGGAGTTACATCCGTAGGAGCATGTGTTATTGCAAACACCAAAGGTGCCATTGTTGGTGGAGATACAACAGGTCCAGAGTTGTTGAAAATAGAGGAGGCACTTGATTTAATTTAAAAAACTTTAGAAGGTGGGAGTAATGATAAAGGTATTTAGGATAAAAGGAGAAATTGTAGATAAGGATGAACCAATGGTATTCACAAAGGAATATAGGGCTTTAAAAGAAGAGGATGCTTTGGAGTTGTTGTATTCTGAGATTGGAAGTAAACATGGTGTAAGAAGAAGAATGATAAAAGTTCATGAAGTTGAGGAAATCTCTGAAGATGAAATAACTGACCCAATATTGAAGAAAATGATAGCAATGTATTAAATTCTTTTTTCTTCTTTTTTAATTCACATTTATTGCTATTATCTGTTGTAATTAAATTTTATGCAATTTTATAAATTTATATGTGTGTTGGTGATACAATGGAGAATAAAATCCAATTTATTGCTAAACACAACAGTTGGTTTGTTGTAAAGAAGATGAATATTGATGATAAAACAGAGGATATTGAGATAGCAAGGCTTTTAAGTTCTATTGATGAAACTGTTTTAAGTAAATTGCCAGAATATTTGCCATTTGATATGAAAAAGTTGGAAGAGATTGCAGATGAAATTTACCAAAAGAAAAAAGGGAGAATTAAAGAGGAGGATATTGTTAATGCATTAATGAAACTAAAATCTCCGTCAACAACAAAAAAATTAGGGGAAATTACCAATTCAAAAGAAGGTAAAGAGATTTTAAAAATTATTTTAAACAACATTATTTTGGAGAGATTGGGAATAAAAACAAGGATAGATCCAAAGTTAATTGAAAAGTATATGGAAAAAATGAATGAAGAATGATTTTTTAAAATTTATTTCTTTATTCTTTCTACTCTTTAAGTAGCAAATACAATATAAATGCTCTAATACTTTATTACCAAATTTTTATCCGTATTTTTAATTAACCGTAATTCCCATCACAAATTTAAA
>NZ_AGJL01000023.1 GCF_000243455.1 Methanotorris formicicus Mc-S-70
CCTGTGCGAACTTAGATAACTCCTCCGAACAGTTAAATCCTAAACTATTTATAGAATTAGTGAGTATACTATTAAGTGCTGCTAGCATAGGAGATGCACCGTTTTTTAACGAGTTATTTAAGTACTACCTATTTCTATTTTTTGGTCTTAATTTTAATAGTGTTAAATCACACTATCAGCTTTTAAAATTCATTAAAACAAAGATAGGGACATAAATCTTTTTGCCAAATCAACATGTCTTTTTGAACCGACCTTTTTTATTATTTTGAAGTATTTTTCCATATCTTTTTTCATTGCCTCTCTGTCCTCATTTTTCATGACTATTTTCTCATTATTTAGTCGAGAATATATAACTGCCATCTCAACCAAAAGCCCATCTGCCCTATTGTATGGAATTATTGTATTTTTTAGTTCTTTTTCAAATACAATTTCCCCTTCAACAATCATAAGTTTTGACTCTCCAAAATTATCCCTCTTCGTTATAAATTTTCTTTTGTTTACTTTAGCAACAAAAATTTTGTATGCATTTTTTAAATAAGATAAATCTTTCCCATCAAAATTTAAATAACCATAATCATCCTCATCAGTTAAAACCGCCTCCGCAATCTCTATCGGATGGCAAATATTTGCAACGAAATAATCATCATCCATTAGGTTTTGATACGTATGAGAACCTTCAAACAAATGGATGATAATTTTTTTTTCTTTAAGGTAGATACCTATCGGTGCCTTATTCTTTTTTCCAGATGTTATGACAACCTCATGTATCATAATATCCCTTATCCAACAATTAATTATAAGCATCTCTAACTTTCAACTTACTTATTTTAATAATATCCTCAATTTTCAAATCATCAGCAGACAAATCAACATAAGAACCATTACTTAAAACAATTAGCCAATGTGTATTCCCATTTTTCTCATATTTTATAATATCCTTAACAGTAACCTTTTTAATACTTTCAACTTCCCCATTTTTTATAAATGATGAGTATTCATCATGGGAGTTAAATATCTCAACATCTCCTGTCTCAACATCAACCAAAACTATCTTTGAAATCCCCCCTCCTGATTTTGGGATAATAACATATCTCCAATACAACCTATCATTAACAAATATTGGTAGTGGTTCGACAATCTCAAACTTATCCCAATCGTAGGTTGGGAGGGACTTTTGCACATAATCCATGCCTTTTATAGGCCCTATTTTTGGCTCACTGAATTTGTACTGCAAAATATTTCCATCCATACCTATGACATAGATCCTTGAGATTCCATATGCCCTACCATAAGGTTCAACTGCAAGTATCCAGTATGGCTTTTTATTTACCATAATTAAGTAAGGCTGCCTATTTCCATCAGAATCAACCAATTCAATCTCATTTTCATGCTTAAACCAGAGATTCAATATATTATCTATTGGAGATGATTTCCAATAGTTTTGAGATTCCACAATTTTCCTTGCCAAACTTTCTGGGAATATTGGGGAGTTGAATTCCTTCAATGCCTCTTCTTTTGAGTAGTATTTTATATTACCATTCTCATCCAAAACAACGACCCCGCTCCAATATGGAGTTGTATAAAATCCATGGAATCTATACTTTATTTGTGGAACTATTGTGTATATTTTATTGCCTTTAACAACAACTCTTGGCTTTCCATAATCTGCAAAGTAGTCAAACCTATACAATTTCCAATAAAGGTTATCAGTAACCAATTGCCCTGGGGTGTATTCGATATTTTTCTCTTTCCTTATCACAACCCTCTCAGTTGTGTTAACTGGAATCATAAAGATGCCTTTTGATTTGAGCATTATTCTATTAAATAACCCATCTGGCTCCAAATAGGCAAACCAAAACATGGAATTGTCAAATGTCGTTATATAAACATTATCTATTGTGTATCTTGGATACTCCAACGATGAAACCATATACGTCTCTGCAACCTTTTTTGGCAATATTCTTAAAAATCCTCCACCATCACATTCAAACCCATTAAAATTCTCGATATCTTTTGGAAGGTTTTCCTTTTGGAGGGTAGTTAATGTATATGCATCTGTAAGATACAGCATTGGTGACAAAATAACAAAATATCCCAAAATAACTATTAGAATGGCATACAGGACTCTATTAATTCCCCTATATGCTAAAAATCCAATAATTCCCACAACCAAAAAACCTAACTCAACTGTTGATGGATTCCTATAAAAAAACATGAAAAAAGTATGGAGTATTGGAGAGATTGCATACAACAAAACTATCCCCAACATCACAAAAATCAATAAATAAAGTTTCTTTTTTAATTGCATACTACCCCCTCAATTTGTTGGCTATCCTTAAAATTCTATTAACTTCATCTTCCTTTGCTCTAAATGTTATGATATATTTTCCATTCTCCTCAATTTTTTCTATAATTTCGGTATTTTCATATAGGTAAGAAATTAATCTCATATCTGATGTCTCCACAACTCCAATACATGCATTCAACTTTTCCAAAATTAATTCAATGAGTTCATCAATATTTATGTTGTATTTTGCTGATACAAATATAGGACTTACTATGTATCTCTCCAATGATGTTAAGATTTTCTTTTTCTTTTCCTCACCTATCTTATCACATTTATTGAATACTGTTATTATAGGGGAACTACAACCAATTCTACTCAAAATCTCATAATTTGTCCTTAACTTCCTCTCAATATCTTCAATACTATCAGATGCATCTACAACAATCAAAATCAAATCACTCTCTGCACTTTCCTCAATGGTTGATAAAAATGCCTCAATCATAAAGTGGGGTAAATTTTCCATAAATCCAACTGTATCTGTAACTAAAATCTTTCTTGGGGCATTTTTTATTACCCTTGTTGTTGTAGTTAGTGTTGTGAATACCTGGTTTTTTGATGTTTTACTTTCCCCTGTTAAAGCATTCAACAAACTTGTTTTCCCTGCGTTTGTATATCCAATCAACCCAACAACCTCAAATTTCTTCCTTTTCTTCCTCAATCTTTTCCTATGCTCCCTAATCCTTTTTAATTTTTCTTTTATTATGGTAATGTCCCTCTTTATTTTGTTGTAGTATTTATTAACCTCATAGTCCCCATATCCCCCAAATCCTGGTCTCTCCCCTAACTTCGCTAATCTAACCTTTTCTTTTGCCTGAGGTAATTCATATTGAAGTTCTGCCAATTTAACCTGCAACTGGGCTTCTTTTGTTTGAGCATGCTTGTAGAATATCCTCAAAACCAACTCAATCTTATCTATAACCTCAACACCAAATTTTCCTGCTAAGTTGTATTTTTGTGTTGGAGAGAGCCTATTGTCAAAAATCACAAGCTCTATATCTTTTTCCTTTATCTTCTCCACTAATTTCTCAACCAACCCACTACCTATTTGATACTTTGGATGCGGTGGGCGGACTTGAACTACACATTCAACTGGTTCATACAAAACACTTGCCAACTCCTTCAATTCTTCAATATTCTTTTTCTCATTAAACTCCTTTCTTAAAATCAGCATTGCTTTTTTCCTTAACACATTATCCTCCAAATTTATAAATTGTTTTAAATTTATTTAATTATTTTATTTTTCATATTTTGTTTTTATGTTTTTGCATGGATAAAATTCTTAAATATTTAAATCTTTTGAATTATAAAAAAATTGTTAAATATCCGAGTTTACAAAGTTAATTATGGTATTAAAATAACAAAGGTGAAAGTATGAAAAAATTTTTATGTCTTCTAATTGGTTTGTTATTAATTGCCAATATGACATTGGGGGCAAAAGTTGTCAATACATGGATTGAAGTTAAAGAGGAAAATCCAGATGGGACGTCATATAAAGGTGACCACTACTATGTAACTTACATATACACGCAATTAGATAATGGGGAAGTACTAAAGCAAACCATCAAGTTGAATGACAGTTGGGGAACAACGATACCTGCTCCAACTGTACCTTTATCCTACACCCTCCCAAATGGACTTGAGGTTAAATTGTTTGAACAGAGTGGAAGTCAAACAACACCTTTAGTATCTCTTCCATACACTGCGAAACTTCCCGTAGGAACAAAATTGACAATAAAGATGAATGACAACTATAGAGATAACAACTATGCAGATGGAAAGTGGGATATAAATATAACAGAAGATGGATTATTGGCTACTTATGCAACAGAAGGGGGTGGTTTTTTCCATAACACCTCATTCCTTATATATGACAACAAAACTGGGAATCTACTTTGGGAGTTGCCATTTCCATATAAGCCTAATAATATATATTGGAGTCAGGGGTATTGGTATAACTTTACCCTTCCTTATGATGGAAGTGATGCAACCGTATATGATGGGTATAGGGATATACTAAATACCTATTCACCCACAGATGCATTTAAAAATCTCGTAAAAGCAAACGTAAGTACACCAATTCCAATGGGGGTTATTGTATTAACTATAATTGGAATACTTGTAGTCATATACCTCCAAAGGATGAAGAAAAAATAACTTCTTAGTTTTATTTTTTAATTTTTTATGCATCATTGGACTTTTTAAAGTAAATAAAGGTGACGATGGACATGAAAGCAACTGCTGTAGCGTCTGCATCAGGGACAATCATAAATGCCATAGCAACAGGAAACGGCTCAGCATTTGGAATAAACTTAAAGGTTAAAGCAACGGTTGAACTTTTTGATGATGGGAAAAATAATATTGAAGGAGTTGTTAAAGATAATCCAAAAGTTAAGCCAAATTTAATTAAAAGATGCGTAAAGAATGTTTTAGATTATTTTGGACTAAATTACTCTGCAAAAGTTATAACAGAGACACAAATCCCAATAAAATCAGGTTTAAGTAGTAGTAGTGCAACATCAAACGCCGTTGTTTTGGCAACATTTGGTGCTTTAGGAGAGAGGATAGATGATGAATTAATTTTAAATTTAGGGATAAAATCATCCTTTGATGAAAAACTAACTGTTACTGGTGCTTATGATGATGCTACTGCATCTTACTATGGGGGAATTACAGTAACAGATAATATTAAAAGAAAAATTCTAAAAAGAGACAAATTTAAGGATGATTTGAAGGTTTTAATTTTAATCCCAAATCTAAAAAAGAACGTTGATGTAAGTAGGATGAAACTTTTAAAGGATTATGTTGAAGTTGCCTTCAATGAATGCCTAATTGGAAATTACTATAGAGCGTTATTTTTAAATGGGATTCTATATGCCTCTGCATTAAACTTCCCAACAAGCATTGCAATAGATGCAATAGAAAACAGCGCAGTAACATCCGGCCTCTCTGGAACTGGACCTTCATATATTGCATTGTGCTATGAAGAGGATGTTGAAAAGGTAAAAAAAGCCCTTGAAAAATACGGGATGGTTATAGTATCTGAATTAGATTATAGAGGGGCTGAGATAATTGGTTAATGTACAAATAAGATGCAATACCGAGTAAAACAATCATCCTTGTTATCTCATTACTTGCCCCTAAAACATCACCATTAACACATCTAAAATGCTTATTTGCTACTCTTGCTATATATCCCCCACTTAGTACCGCTAAAATTACACATAAAACCCCTAATTTTCCAGTTAGTGGGAACACTATAAGCAAAGTCAATATCAATCCAACAACAACAAACTTCTCATCACTCTTCTTCACAAAATATCTCCCAGTTCCCTCACTACATGGCGTTCCACAGCATGCACATGCCAACATCCCCAATCTTGAACAAACCTCAGCAATTAAGATATAAATTACTGAAAATTCAATGGCATAAACAATAGCAAATATAGAGATTAATTCCACAAAAAATACAAAAATTAACCCTCCTATGCCCATATAAACATCCTTCATAACATCTAACTTCCTCTTCGGAGAACCCATAACCATCCATGCATCTCCAAAATCTGCTAAACCATCAACATGATGAAACCCCTGTATGTAGAGCAAAAAAAACACTACAACAACACCAACAATGGTTGATGGGAAAATATAACTCAAAATATAAGCCGACAACGTCCCAAGTCCACCAATAAGCAATCCAATTATTGGGAGTATAAAGAAATAATTCGCTATTTCCTCAAAATTAAAATTTTCAGTACCTATAGGTATCCTCGTCATAAAGGCAATAAGATTTCTGATATTCTCAATCATGATTTCACTTTTTTGTTTATTTTATCAAACTTTTTAATATACTAACTATTTCTGGCAATTTGGTTACTGTATAATCACTATCTCCTTCCATACCTTTGTATTTTCCTTTTAAAATTCTTATTGTTACCATTCCAAGTTCTCTTGCAGGTTCTATATCCCTATCAACCCTATCTCCAACATAAACAACTTCCTCTGCCTTCAATCCCATCCTCTTTAACCCATATTCAAAAAATTCCAAATGCGGCTTACCTAACCCATATTCCTCTGATGTAACAACCACATCAAAAAAAGGATGAATTCCCAACCTTATAAGTTTTTCCCACTGCTTTATTGTTATTCCATCAGTAAT
Source organism: Methanotorris formicicus Mc-S-70 (assembly GCF_000243455.1). Classification (NCBI taxonomy): domain Archaea; kingdom Methanobacteriati; phylum Methanobacteriota; class Methanococci; order Methanococcales; family Methanocaldococcaceae; genus Methanotorris; species Methanotorris formicicus. The sequence continues at coordinate 6,504 of NZ_AGJL01000023.1, forward strand.
AACTCCTAATTTCAACCCCATTTTCTTTAACTCTATCAAAGTTTTTATCGTATCCGGATAGGGCCTTAATAAAGCAAATTTTACATTGTGGTAGGTAATTATTCCCATGCAGATGATTTTTGGGTCGTAATAACCCATAACTGCCTTTACTAAATCATCAAAATGCCTTCCGTAATTTGAACCTTTATCTTTTATAATTTTTTGTAAGATTTTATATGCCTCCTCTTCAGTAGTTTTTAAACCAGCATCTATCATGGATTTTATTGCCTCCCTCCTTGCTATATCGACAAAACTTGAAGAGTCATATAGAGTGTCATCTAAATCAAAAAATATTCCTTTTATCATAATTTCACCATCTACGAAAATGTAAAATTAATTTATAATTATTTTCCTCCCCTCCTCACTTTTTCCTCGACCAACTTAAACAATCCAACGAAATCATCATTTTCTGAAACAGGGACAACGATCAATCCCAATCTCCCATGCCTCTCAACCCATTCATCATCATATGCAGGCACATCTATTTTTATTGGTTCATTTGTTGGATTTCCTACGATAACATTCCTATGTGGAAATGGTTTTACCTCATCTTCCCCATACGGCATTGCAGTTTCTCTGATATAACCTCCAAGTGCCATTGTAAGTTTTGGAAGGAGTACCATCTTAGGCATGATTCCACCACGTAATTTTTTAAAATATCTTCCATTCAGTTTATATATTAGTTATTATCATAAAATTTAGATATATGAATTTAAAATAAAGTGAAATTAAAAAAGTAAAAGATAAGATGTGAATTTATTTCTCAAACTCTATGTAGTCAACTGCATGCTTAAATATAAGCATGTTTTTTATTTCGTTATCCTTCACCACAGTTACCACAATCTCGTAGTTTGAAACACCTGTTACTTTTGCATCTAAAACTTCTCCATTTCTCATGTATATCTTAACATTCTTACCAACAAACCTTCTTGCATACTCAAAGTTTTGTATTTGCTTAGGTTTCCTACTCTTATTCTGCTTCATCATGTTATCCCTCAATATTCAATATCCCAATTAATTTATATACTTTTTGCTTTTTAAGAGGTTGTCGAAAAATACGAATTCTTTATAGTAAGTTATTACTAAATGTTATTTAGGTGATAATGACAATGTAAAATTTTTACCTTATAAATGTAGAATGTTGAGATTTTACTGATGTGAATAATACTCGCACACTAACCTTTGATAATTATTCGACAACCTCACTTTTTAATGTATCCATTTGTTTTTATTATTTTTTATTCTTTTTTTCCATATAAGTAATTGTCAACTCTATATATTCATCCAACTTATTAACAATACCTCTCATAAATCCAATAACTATTATCAAAACTATCGCAGAAACCATTATGATGATGATAAGTATCTTTATCATTAAGTTATTTATTATTTCATAAAATTTATCCACATTAATTGCCGTTGCTATCATACCAACAACATGCCCGTTTTTATCCACTAATGGTTCATATCTTGTTATATAAGTTTTTCCATTTATATCGGCAATATCTTCATATGTCCCTCCCCCAATCAACACCTCCTTAACCACTTTAGGGTCAGCCATAGTTCCCACAATCGCCATCCCACTCCTATTTTTTATTGTTGTAGTTATTCTCACATTATTTGCAAATATTGTAAAATCAACATACGTTGAATATTTAATACCCTCAAATATCTTGTTATTTTTGTTAAGTACATCAGCGGCTATTAGATAACCTCCTTTTAAAGGATAAACTGACATTATAAGGAGGGCTTTACCATCAATACATCTATTCTCATAACCAAACGTTTTCATAAAATCCTTATTCACAACAACGTAATCCCCAGTAACATCTACGAAATTTGAGATACATATGTGCCCCCGATTTCCATGCACATCATAGATTATATTTCCATTAGAATCAACCCATGCAAAGATATCATAGTTTTCCAAACTACTATAGTAGTTTATCTTTTGTATAATAACTTCTTTATCATATTTATTCATTTCTTCTGAATAAAAATATACATACTTCCCCATTTCTTTTTTTCTGTTTTCAAGGACATACTTTAATAACTTCAAATTGTTTCCAACGTCCTCCACCATGTGTTCTTTTATATATTCAACAAATGATGCCAAAGTAATACCACCAACCCCCAACCCACTAAATATTACACCAAGAATACATAACAACACAACTCTTTTTAATAAGGGGGATCGAATCCTTCTTATGGACATAACCTTACCTCCAAGTTAAAACATCAAATCAAACATAACAAAATCTCAAGAATATTTATGTCTTTAATCCCATTTAAGGTTGTGGTTAATAAAGCAAACAACCTATACCAAATTAAACATTAAAAATATTAAAATAATAACAAATCTAAAAAATCTATACATAAATACATAAATGTGGTATTTAAAAATTGTTATTAAATAGTCAAAAAATGCATCGATTGATAAAATAAAAACTTTATTAATATAAAAAAGTACAAAAATAACTTAAAATTCATTTAATTGAAATTGTCCATTTTATTTTTTCTTCTTTTTTAATGTCTTTACACCCTTTGCAGTTCCAACCAAAACTTTATCCACTTTTGTGAATATACCGTTTTCAACAACTCCCGGGATGTTGTTGAGTTCCTTCTCAAGTTTTTCAGCATCATCTACATCCATACTGACATCTATAACCATGTTTCCATTATCGGTGATTACAGGCCCTCTTTTCCTCTCTCCCAACCTTATTGTTGGATTTCCACCCATGTTTATGAGTTCTTTAATTACCACTGAATAGGCAAAAGGCACAACCTCTACTGGTATTGGATATTTCTCACCTAATTTATTAACAATTTTGGATTCATCAACAATAACGACAAATTCCTTTGCAGAATAGTCAACAATCTTTTCTTGTGTGTGACAACCTCCCCCGCCTTTTATCAAATAGAGTGTATCCTTTTCTACCTCATCTGCTCCATCTATCGCTATATCCACATCATACTCATCGAGAGAAACCAAAGGAACCCCATACTGCAACGCCAGCATCCTTGCCTCAAATGACGTGGGTACTCCAAAAACAGTGAGTTCTTCTTCCTGTATTCTCTTACCAAGTTCCATAATAAAGAGTCCTGCTGTTGAACCAGAGCCTAAACCAACAACCATCCCATCGTCTATCAATTTCACCGCTTCTTTTGCAATCAATGACTTTGCATTCTCCATAGTATCACCATGATTATTTTTGTTAATTCATAATTTGATTTTAATACGACTTAGAATTATAAAATTTATCGAGAAACTCTATATCGTACATCCATTTTTATAATTTTTCATTTAAGTGGATCAGATGGACAATTTATTTAAATAAAAATACATATATAGTATAATCATTGCGTTATAACGACTATATTCTTCATAAAATTAAAAAGGTAAATTATGCTTTATTTGGGGTTTTAACCCCAACTTATCATTCTTTCAGAAATTTTCATATCTAAATAACGACAAAAATTTCCGCAAACAACTATAACTCCCACCTACTTTAATAAATAAACACCACCATGATACAGTTAAATTTAAATAATACATAATTAAAATTTTGATAAGCCAATATAAATAACTGGAGATAAAATGAATGATGCAAAGACACAACTCGAAGCCATTAGAAAACGAATTGATGAGATTGACGAGGAATTGATAAAACTAATGGCTAAGAGAACAAATTTTGCACGAGATATTGCCATGTTAAAAAAATCTTTAAACCTACCAATAAATGACAGTGAACGAGAAAAAGAAGTTTATGAAAAAACACGTAAATTATGCAATAAATACAAGTTTGATGAAGAAATTGGTGTAAAAATTATTAAAATACTCATTGAGCACAATAAAGACATACAGTCCAAATACCTAAAAGAATAAAAATTATTAAACAAATATACTATGCAAAATAAAGTATAAAAAATTTGAGGGTGATAAATTGGGAAGGATTAGGCAAACATTCATAAAAAGGATTGGAGATGAATTAATTGAAAAACACAAAGACAAATTTACAACAGATTTCGAAACCAACAAAAAAATCGTCCAAGAGGTTGCATTAATCTCTACAAAAAGATTAAGAAACAGAATTGCAGGATATATAACACATAAAATGAAACAAATGAACCAATAAAGAGGAGATTTTTATGCGAGGGGTTTTTCCTGCAATTGTAACCCCATTTAAAAATGGGGAAATTGATTTTGACGGCTTAGAGAAAAACATAAATTTTTTAATAGAAAATGGCGTTAGTGGAGTCGTATCCGTTGGAACAACGGGAGAATCCCCTACGCTATCCCATGATGAGCATAAAAAGGTTGTAGAAAAAGTTGTTGAGATTGTTGATGGAAGGGTAAAGGTCATTGCAGGAGCAGGCTCAAACTCCACAAAGGAGGCAGTTGAACTTTCACAATTTGCAGAGGATGTTGGGGCAGATGCAGTATTGTCAATAACCCCCTACTACAACAAACCTACCCAAGAAGGATTAAAGAAACATTTTGGAACTATTGCAGAGAGCATTAACTTGCCAATAGTTCTCTACAACGTTCCATCAAGGACATCAGTGAATTTAGAACCAAAAACAGTAAAATACTTAGCAGAAGAATACAGTAACATAACAGCAATAAAAGAGGCAAACCCAAACCTCTCACAAGTATCAGAGATTGTAAACGAATGTGATATAACAGTATTATCTGGAAACGATGAACTCACCTTGCCAATTATTTCCCTTGGAGGTAAGGGAGTTATTAGTGTTATAGCAAACATCGTCCCAAAAGAGTTTGTTGAGATGGTTGATTTTGCTTTAAACGGGAACTTTGACAAGGCAAGGGAGATACACTATAAGTTATTCCCATTAATGAAGGTTATGTTCATTGAAACCAACCCAATCCCAATAAAAACTGCTATGAATATACTTGGAATGCCTTCTGGAGAGTTGAGGTTGCCTCTTTGTGAAATGAAAGAGGAGAATAAGAAGAAGTTGGAAGAAGTTTTGAGAGACCTTGGTCTTTTGAAATAATTGGTGATTTTGATGGTTAATATAGAAAAGATAAAAAAAGAGGCAGATGAAATTATTGAGGAATTTTCAAAGGTTCTCGAAGGTTTTGAATTGGGTGAAGAAGAAACCTACTACATCCTTGACACAAAAAATGTCTTAAGAACTGATGATGAACCATCCTTAGATGAAAGTTTTAGAGAGGATGTTTTAAAAATAGCACCAAAAACAAAAGATGGATATGTTGTTGTTGAAAAAGGTAAATGGAGTAACTAATACACTTTAAGTTTGAACTTAAACATATAAATATCAGTTCAGCAAATAGAGATAAAAACCAAAAACTAAAAGGAGGATGGGACTATAAAGAGGAGTTCAAGAAGATGGAAGAAAAAAGGTAGAATGAGATGGAAATGGTACAAGAAGAGATTAAGAAGAATGAAAAGAGAGAAAAGACAAAAGAAATAATTAAAATTCCTTTTTATTTTAATTTATTGTATCCTATTTTTTTATATTTTAATTTTTATATAATTTCGTAGATGCTAATTTTAAATTTATATATTTAAATATATTTAAAAAATAAAATTGATAGAGGGAATTTATAGTAGCATGTTTATTCCTTCCATAACTGCCAGAACTGATGCCATTATAATATCCCCATGGGATTTTCTAACCTCTACAACTTCACAACCTCTTCTCAACTTAACAACAACCTCTATCAACGCATCAGTTCCTCCACTCATTGCCTCAACCCTATATTCTTCCAACCTTACATCTGCAACCCCACTTATTGCCCTCTTCACTGCATTTATTGCAGCATCCACTGGCCCAACTCCATAAGATGTTTCTATTAAATGCCTATCTTCTCCAGCAAAGTGCAATTTTACAGATGCTATTGGCGTTATTTTGTTTCCAGATACAACAGTTAATTCATCCAATTTTATTTTCTCCTCTGCATGGCTTCCAGTCACTTCACTGATTATTGCCTTTAAATCAACATCAGATATATACTTCCCTAAATCCCCAAAGTGCTTAACCCTCTCATATATTTCATTTAATTGCTTATCAGTTATCTCTATCCCCATCAAGTCAAGTTTATATTTCAACGCTGCTCTTCCGCTATGCTTTCCAAGGATGATTCTCCTTTTATTACCAACAAGTTCTGGCTGAATGGGTTCATAGGTTTGAGTGTTCTTTATCAACCCATCAACGTGTATTCCTGCCTCATGAGCAAATGCATTATCCCCAACTATTGCTTTATTTGGAGGAACTGGTAGTTTCATTAATCTTGAGACTATTCTTGATGTTTCATAGAGTTTTTCTGTTTTTATATTTGTTTCATAACCATACAAAACCTGCAATGCCATAACTACCTCTTCTAATGACGCATTTCCTGCTCTCTCTCCAACTCCATTAACAGTAACATGGCATTGAACCGCTCCTCCTCTAATAGCACAAACTGTATTTGCAGTAGCCATTCCAAAATCGTTGTGGCAGTGCACTGAAATTGGAACTTTTATATTCTCACTTAATGTTTTAAAAAGTTCTATGGATTTTTCTGGAGTTAGAACCCCAACTGTATCGCACACACAAACCCTATTTGCTCCAGATTCTATACCTTTGTTAAACAACCCAATTAAGAAATTCACATCACTTCTTGTTGCATCCTCTGCTGAAAGTTCCACAATCAACCCATGGTCTTTTGCATATTCAACAGCATTTATAGCACATTCCATTGTTTCTTGAGGTGTTTTTTTGAGTTTATATTTCATATGTATATCTGATGTTGGGATTACCAAATGAACACTATCCACATCACACTCCAATGCAGCATCTATATCCACTGGCAATGCCCTGACAAACGAGCAAATTTCAGCGTTTAAATTTTCTCTTGTAATTAACTTAATACCTTCTCTCTCCCCTTTTGATGTTATAGCACTTCCCGCCTCTATAACATCAACTCCCAATTCATCCAACTTTATTGCTATCTCCAATTTTTCATTTGAAGTTAGTGAAACCCCTGGTGTTTGTTCTCCATCTCTCAAAGTTGTGTCGAATATCCTAACCTTCATAAGAATCACTTTAATTCTTTTTGATTTTCTCCATCATTTTGTGAATGGTATAAATTTTTATAGTACTTTGCATATGCTCTATTTGAAAACACTCTTATAAAGATATCTATAAATGGAAATACCAAAATAGATATGGCAATAATAACAATCATCAATAATTTATTGACAAACCAAAATACTACAGTAAACGCCACCAAACCCAATATGTATAAAATCACAATTACAAATGACATAACAACTATTGCAAATAAAACACCTACATATTCAAAGGACATCATCTTTATTATTTCTCTAAAATAAAAAAATGCAAAAAATCTGTCCTTTGCTACAAAATTAACTGTCGCCAGTGGGATTATTAACCATGCAATTAGGGAACATATTATGGAGATTACATCGCCAATTATAGAAACTATCAATGAGTCATTATATGCACTAACTAGGGTAAATAGATAACTTGGGATATTTATTAATATAGTGAGTATTGAAATACCTACCGCATACAAAAACCCTTTCTTAACCATGTGTAAAAAATTTTCCCATTCTGGAAGTTCATTTTTATCTTCCAGCGTATATTTAATTATCTGCATATAATAGCCAGAAATTGCCAATAAACATAAAAATCCAATCAAACTAAATGCTCCCCCCAAAATTACCCCTGTCATTCCAAAAACTTTTAAATGAATAATATCTTCGGGCATAATAGTGGGCATTATCCCCAAGATTACTAAGAATACCCCAAATAAAATACTCACCATACCAACTAACGATAATACCCCACCAACAAACAATTTTTTTGTATCAGATAGAGCATATTTTAAAGGTTCTATTATATAATCCTCAAAAAACATAGTAACCACCAAGAAAAATACTTAAATATAATAATAACAATGATTATGATTTTTGTGTTATATTTACTTTTTGATTATCATCTACAATTCTTTCAAAAATAATGTAATTTGATTAGAATTAAATTTAAAGAAAAATTTAAACATAGTTGGTGATGTAATGGTAGTGGTAATGAAATTTGGTGGAACATCCGTAGGAGATGGAAAAAGGATAAGACATGTTGCAAATATAGTAATAAACAAAAAACAGAAAGAGAATAAGGATATAGTTGTAGTGGTTTCTGCAATGAGTCAAGTTACAAACTCATTGGTGGATATTTCAAAGGAGGCTTTAGATGTAAAAGATATTGAAAGGATAAACAAATTCATAAAAGATACAAAGGAAAAACACTACAAGGCAATTGAAGATGCAATAAAAAGTGAAGAAATTAGAAATGAAGTAAAAAAAATAATAGATGAGAGAATAGGTGAATTAGAAAAGGTTTTAATGGGTGTTGCTTATTTGGGAGAATTGACTCCAAAATCAAAGGACTACATCTTATCATTTGGTGAGAGGTTATCTGCCCCAATATTGAGTGGAGCAATTAAGGATTTGGGAGAAAAATCTTTATCTTTAACTGGTGGAGAAGCGGGAATTATAACTGATGATAATTTTGGATGTGCAAAGGTTTTAAAATTGGAAGTAAAAGAAAAACTCATGCCGTTATTAGAGAAGAACTACATTCCAGTTGTAACTGGTTTCATTGCATCCACTGAGGATGGAAGGATTACCACATTTGGCAGAGGTGGAAGTGACTACTCAGCGGCAATTATTGGATATGGATTGGATGCAGAGGTTGTTGAGATATGGACTGATGTTAGTGGTATCTTAACAACCGACCCAAAAATTGTCAAAAATGCAAGGAGGATCCCAAAAATTTCATACATTGAGGCAATGGAATTGGCATACTTTGGAGCAAAGGTTCTGCATCCAAGGACTATTGAGCCAGTAATGGAAAAGAGTATTCCAATATTGGTAAAGAATACATTTGAGCCAGAAAATGAAGGGACTTTAATAACCAACGACTTAGAGATGAGTAACAGTATCGTTAAAGCAATAACAACAATAAAAAATGTTGCATTGATTAATATCTTTGGTGCTGGGATGGTTGGCGTTAGTGGCACAGCAGCAAGGATATTTAAGGCATTAGGCAAAGCAAATGCAAACGTAATTTTAATCTCCCAAGGTTCATCTGAAACAAATATATCCATTGTTGTTGATGCAGATGATGTTGAGAGGAGTGTCTATGAATTAAAGAAGGAATTTAACAACTCTGGACTTATAAGGGACATTAACATAGATGAGAACGTATGTGTTATTTCTGTTGTAGGAGCAGGGATGAGAGGTTCAAAGGGCATTGCTGGAAAGTTATTTACTGCTGTTGCTGTGAGTGGGGCAAATATAAAGATGATTGCTCAAGGTTCATCAGAAGTCAATATTTCATTTGTTATTGATGAGAAAGACCTGATTCCATGTGTTAAAAAATTGCATGGGATATTTATTGAAAATGTAGAATAAAAACAATTTCACAAACAAAAATGTGGGTCAGAATATTCACTCATCACAAAAATCAGGCGGCCAATCACTCATCATCCCCACAAACTACTGATTCTGAATTTTATATATAAAAAATTCGTTCTTTAAAAATTTGTGGGTTGAAAATGCAGATTTTAAACCTTCCTACCAACAACTCCTAACGCCTCTTCAATCCTCCTAACATCAACAAAACCAGCATTTCTCAATCTCTCCATAACACCCCTCTGCAAATCTTTATGCCTATACTTCCTCCCAGGATTGCCAACATAATGGAACAACCTTCCTCCAGGTTTTAAAATCCTATAAAGTTCCCTATAAAATTCCTCACTATAAAGTTCTCCTGCCAAACTAAACCTTGGTGGATCATGAACAATGGCATCAAACCTCTCATCCTCAAATTCCTTAACAACATCAAAGGCATTCCCCATTCTTATCTCTATATTTTTATTTGTAAAGAGTTCTCTGCTATAAGGGTTTATTTTTGCAATTTCCAAGACATTTGGATTCTTTTCTATTGTTATTACTCTCGCCCCTCTTTTAGCACATTCTATAGCAGTATATCCCAAGCCCATGCATGTGTCAAGGATAAACTCACCCTTTTTTGGTTTTATGGTGTTGATTTTTTCAAGTGTATCCTTGTAGGGGTCTGTGCCCTTTGTTCTGTGCATCCTTATGCCATTAATCTCTATAGTTGGAGGGATTGTTGATACGAGTTTATAAAATCCGTCATTTGATATTACTGCCTTATAAATTTCCCCATCTTTAATAAAATAAATCGTATTCTCATCTTTTGCTACTTTCTCCAAGGTTTTTAAATCAATCTCACTGCCATCTGGAAACAATGCCTTATTGTTTACAATCTCAATTTCCCATGTTTTTAAAGTTTTTTCTAAATCAAGGTTAAGAGAAACTTTATTTTTTGCATTTAGTATTTTCTGTGCTTCTCTGCATGTTATCCAGAACATAAGCATTACCCACCAAATTTTAATCATTAGTTATCCTAATTGCTATATTAGAAATATTTAGTTAACTATTTATATCATGGTTTATAATCATTATTTATAATCATTTGTCATTTTATATCCGTTGGTGGGATTATGGAACTTACCGTTATTCAAAAAGAAATCCTTCAAGAGTTAATAGCCATATATAAAGAAAAAAATAGGGCTGTTAAAGGAACCGAAATTGCCATAAGATTAAATAGAAATCCCGGAACAATAAGAAATCAAATGCAGGCATTGAGGGCTTTAAACCTTGTAGATGGCGTTCCTGGTCCAAAAGGGGGCTATGTACCTACAAGTGAGGCATATAGAGTTTTAGGTCTTGAAGAGGAAGAAGAAATAATCGTCCCTATTTATAAAGGGAAAGGAAAAGTTGAAGGGGTTTCTGTTATAAAGATTGAATTTGACACAGTTACCCATGAAAAACACTGCTCCTCTAAAATATACATAAGGGGAGATACGAAGAAATTTAACGTTGGAGATGTCTTAAAGATAGGTCCAACATACCACAACAAAATTGTAATTATTGGTAGGGTTGTTGGAAGGGATGATATTAATCACATCCTACTACTTGATGTTATGGGGGTTGCAAGTGTTCCAAATTTACTCGTTGGAGAGGTGGGAATTAAGAAAAAACTCTACTATCTCAAACCAGACGATACTATAAAAGATGCCGCTAAGTTGTTAGCATATAACAACATCAGTGGGGCCCCTGTAATGAAAGGGGATGAACTCGTTGGAATTTTAAGTCTCCACGATGTTGCATTAGCACTTGCAGAAGGAAAGGTTACTGAAAAGGTTGAAAAGATCATGACAAAAAGGCCCATAACAATCCCAGCAAATGAAAAAATATACAACGCCCTCTTAACAATGGACAAGCATGATGTTGGTAGATTGATAATTGTAGATGAAAACAATAAAGTTGTTGGTATTATAACAAGAACTGATATTCTAAGGTTGATTGAAGGAGTTTTGACTCCAAACTCTATAAAGAATTTTCCAAACATTGAGTTAAGTAAATGTAGTTTATAATAAATAACTATAATAAGTTATTTTTTCCTCCTCTCAAACTCTTCCATCAACTCATCAAACTCAATCCCTAAATAGGCGAGTAAAACCATAGTGTGGAATATCAAATCAGCACTCTCATAAATTACCTCATCTTTATTGTTATCTTTTGCAGCCAATACTAACTCCGTTGCCTCTTCTCCAATTTTCTCACATATTTTGTTTACTGCCTTCTTTTTATCATCCGTTGTTAATTTTGCCACATAGGAACCTTCTGGTTTTTCCTCAATTCTTTGTTTAATTATTTCATAAACTTCCCTTAAAACTTCCATTTGCATCAACCTTTTATTATTCTAATGCCTTCAACATCTTAACCATCTTCACAGCCGCTTCAACTGCCCTCTTACCATAATCTATCCTATCCTCTGCCTGCAATCTTGTCATTCCCGGACCGGATATTCCAAGTGTAACTGGTTTGTTGTATTCTAATGCTAAATCTGCTATCTTCCTTGCTGCATTGTGCACAACAATTTCATCATGCTCCGTCTCCCCTTCAATAACACACCCAAGTGTAACAACAGCATCAACATCTTCCTTTTCTAAAAGTTTTTTAACTGCAAGAGGCATGTCAAATGTTCCTGGGACAACGATCTTATACTTTACCTTTGCTCCTAAAAATTCCGCATGTTCCTCTGCAACCTTCTCCATCATGTATGTTATCTCCCTATTAAACTCAGCGATTACAAAAGCAAGATTCACCATCATATCACCTTAAATGTTTTGATGACTTTTTGTTTATGTAATTTATAATATAATTATTTATAGGGTTTTCTTTGCCAAATCAATATATCTCAATGCATTCTCTTTAATGGATTTTATCTCCTCCTCACTCAACTCCCTAACAACCTTTCCAGGAACTCCCAAAACCAAACTATTTGGTGGAATCTCTTTGTTTTGAGTTACTAAAGCATTTGCCCCAATGATACAATTATCCCCAATCTTTGCCCCATTTAGAATTGTTGCGTTCATCCCAACTAAGACGTTATTTCCTATTCTGCATCCATGTACTACTGCTCCATGACCTATTGATACATACTTACCAATTATTGTTGGATAGTTCTTTGAAACATGAATCACACAATTATCTTGGACATTTGAACCTCTCCCAACAATAATCTTATCCAAATCCCCCCTCAATACTGCATTATACCATATACTAACATCTTCTTCAAGTTCAACATCTCCAACAATGGTTGCATTTTTTGCAATCCAAACATTTTTCATTGTTACTCCCCCTCGTAAACTGCCTCTTCAACATTAACAACATGCCCAGATATATCAACATAGTTCTTATTTAACTTTAACCCATCTATTAATGTTTCATATGCCTTCATCATCTTCCCATCATCTTCAAAATACAACAACAAAATCCTCTTAACACCACTATCAAATGGTATCTCTCCGATGACAATACATAAACTCTCAAAATCACACCAAAACTCCCCCATCAAATTCAAATTAATAACGTGGTTATCACCAATTTTTACCCACATGTTACACCCCCCAAATCGCTAAAAAATAAAAATTTAAGATTTAGCATAAATTACCCAAAAAGAAAAAAATAAAATTATAACTCATCCAACAACTTTTTGAGCGTATCTTTAACTTTATTTAATTTTTCCTCAAGGTCTTTAACTTCCTCTTCCAACTTTTTGACTTTCTCCTTTGCAGATATCAATTCCACCTGCGTCCCCAAATCTCCCAAATTCAACTCTCCTTTTTTCAAGAGTCCGTATGTTTCTCTTACAAATTCTCCAGCCTTGGTTTCCCCTTTTAAGTGTTTTCTTATAGTTTGCTCTGTTCTACCAAGTTCTTCTGCTATTTCACTAACTATCATTCCTGCCTTTTCTCTTGCCAAAGCCCCTGCTGCAACTGCCAATGAATCAACCCAGGTTAATTTCTCCACTGGGTCTTTAATAATTTCTAAAACCTTTGGTTGGAGTAACGTCCCAATCAACAACATAGTTTCTAATTGATGAATTTCTTTTCTACTTTTTGGTACTATTGGTACTTCCATAGAAATCCCCCACTTATTTATTATTTTATTTTTTATTGGCAATTATTTAATATTTTTGTTATTTTTTCAAAACTTTATCTGCATGGACAATAATTCCCTTATCAGTTATTTCAAATGGGTGTCTTCTCATAGAGTGGGATGTCCCCCTCATCTTCCAAACGATTAAACTTCTCTTCAACTCCCCATCAATCTCATCCAAATCCAACTTTATAATACCATCAACTGCATGCTCTACCCCAGGACCTCCAAAACCCCTCTCACCAACGGAAATTTGGGACACAAACAAAGCAGTACACCCCAAACCAGCAAGCACCTTCTTTAACAAAAACACCGTCTTCCTTGCCATCATTGGTTTGTTTAAATATAAAGTGGTTACAGAGTCAATCCCAACCCTCTTTGCTCCAATTTCCTCTATTGCCTCTTTCATAACATCTATCAATTCCATCTCATCACTCGGATCCCTAACTATATACTTTTCTCTCTTTGCCGCACTACCTATCCCTGATGTGAAAGCATCTATTATAGCAAATTTTCCTTCTTTTTCATATTTCCGCACATCCCAACCAAATTGTTCCATATTTATTCTAATTTGGACAGGATGCTCCTCCAATGCAATCAAAATTCCTGGTTCATCGTATTCAATACCCCTAAACAAAAATTCCTGGCAAAAAATACTCTTCCCAGTCCCTGGCCCCCCTGAAAGAAGAACAACATTCCTTTCTGGAATTCCCCCATGTAGTATCTCATCCATCCCAGGAATGCCAGTTTTTACCCTATGCATATTATCACCTAATAAAAATCAATACGAAATTAAAGGAAAAACTCTCTACTATATACTTGAGTTTTGCTTATTATTAAATCTTATGATTAGTATTATCCACATTTGCGAATTTTTTGGAATATATTTATACCCAATAAAGTTTCAAATAGATATTAACTGTCCTTAAAATTAAAATAACACTATCCAATAAAATTTCTTGGAGGTGTGTCCGATATCTAACACAAACAGGCATTTTAATATTGGGTTTAGGTTAACGTCAAAAAATAGATACAGTATCTCAAAACTCTATCCATTAATTGGCGGGATATTATTCAAGAACTTTAACGAATTAATCAATAATATTGAACATTTGGATGTTTTAATATATTCGTTCATGACCATGCAGAGAGATAACGTATTGGAAGAGATAAATAAAATAATCCAAACAAAGAAAGAAAAAGAATTGGAAAATCCAATCTTAATTGCAGGCGGTCCCCATCCATCTGGAAATCCAAAAGACACTATAAATATGGGATTTGATTATGTAATTGTCGGAGAAGGGGAAATAACATTACCGAGATTAATAAACAAACTAAAAAAAGAGAAGGTTGAGGAAAGAATTATTATTGGGGAAAGAGTTAGAAATTTAGATGAATACAACAAGATTTATCCAATGACACCGATTGAGATAACGCGAGGATGTCCATTCAACTGCAGATTTTGCCAAACCCCTCAAATTTTTGGGAAAGATGTTAGGCATAGGAGTATAGAGAATATTGTAAAACTTGTTAAAAATATGGGTGATTTGAGGTTTATAACACCGAATGCATTTTGTTATGGTTCAAAAAATGGATTAAAACCAAATATTGAAAAATTAGAACATCTATTAAGAGAGTTAAGTAAAATTAAAAGAAGATTGTTCTTTGGTACATTCCCATCAGAAGTTAGACCAGAGTTTATTAAAAAAGAAACCATTGAACTTGTGGTTAAATATTGCGATAACAAATACCTCCATTTTGGGGCTCAAAGTGGCAGTGATGAAATGCTTAAGTATATAAGAAGAGGACATACTGTAGATGATGTTTTAAATGCAATTGATTTATGTGTTGAATACAATTTAATCCCAAAGGTTGATTTTATCTTTGGATTTCCAAATGAGAATGAGTTCCATAGGAAGGAAAGCATAGAATTGATAAAATACATCATAAAAAAGAATGGGAAGGTTCATGCCCACTACTTCATGCCATTGCCTGGGACTTACTTTGAGAATTCTTCCCCAACACTCCTTGATAAAGAAACACTAAAAATCTTAGGAAAATTGTCACAAAAAGGATTAATTAGTGGTTCTTGGGGATATCAATATATGAAATGTTAATTCAGATTTATTAATATTAACAAATATCCATATTGTTCCTCTAAAATACATCTTAGAAATCCAAACTTATTATTTCACAATCAACTTTATCTTTTAAATAATCCATAAACTTCTTTAATCCATAAACCTCTGTTCCGTAGTGAGTTCCATCAATAACAACAAGCCCCAACTCCTCTGCAAGTATCTTTGAATGATGGGTTAAATCTCCTGATAAATAAACATCCGCCTTCTCTGCAACATACCTAATGGCATCCTGAGACAAACCATATCCAGATAAAACCGCCAATTTGAAATTATTCCTCCCAATATTTCCAACAATAACTGGGTTTTCAACAATATATTTTTTTGTAATATCTAAAAGTTCTTCAAAAGAACCTTCAAAAATCCCCACCCTACCCAAACCATTCTCATAGAGATTTTCAACTTCCTTCAAATTGTACAACTCTACAAGAGCATCATTTAATCCATTTTTGCAGATATCAAGATTTGTATGTGCAGAATATAGAATAATATCATTCTCCATCAGAATTTTTAATTTTTTATAAATAACTCCTGTAAAATTTCTTATTGGATTTTTTAAGATTGGGTGGTGGGTGAAAAGGAAATCAATTCCTTCTTTTTTTGCCTTCTTTACAACATCCAATGAAGGGTCTAATGCAATTCCCAATTTATTAACTTCTTTATTTAAATCACCCCCAACTTGAAGCCCTATATTATCCCCTTCAATTGCCAATTCTTTTGGTGCAAAGTTTTCTATTATCTCTACTATCTCATACGCCCTCATATCATTCCCTCCATGCGGTGATAACTTGTAATTCCTCAAAAGGAAACCTTTTGTATGCCGTTTTTTTAGCTTTAAAACCATGTTTATTGAGCATTTTGATGGTTTTCTCTTCCCCTGTTAAAGAAGATTGAAGTATTTGGATTATTCCATTTTCTTTCAAATAATCCCCAACTTCCTCAATAAACTTATCTAAAACTTCTCTCCCAGTTTTTCCTCCATCAAAGGCATAATTTAACCATCCCTCTACCTTTTCCTCCTCCGATGTTGGTAGATAGGGGGCATTGAATAGAATAACATCAAACTTCCCTTCAACATTCTCAAATAAATCACTCTCAAAAAAGAAGATTTTTTTATTCAATTCCAAATTATTTAATAGAGCATTTTCCTTTGCTATTTGTATTGCATGTGGGTTTATATCAACACCGATAACTTTCTTTGCCCCTTTTTTTGCCGCATTTATTGCCTGAATGCCTGTTCCAGTTCCAACATCTAAAACTAACTTATTTTTCACATCAACCAAATTTTCCATCAATAATTCACTATCCTCACTTGGAATATAAACTTGCGGATGAGTTTTTATGATTATGTCTTTTATTTTCAGGATTTTCATAATCCTACACACTTAATTTTGTTTCTAAGGGAATATGTCGAATGATAGCATCTACCTTACTTAGATAAAATCTTTTTAAAGGTTTAATTAGAGAATCTTAAAATTTCATTTTCCTAACATATTGAGAGGCATTGCCGAGCGAAGCGAGGCAATGCATCCCGTTTTGATGAAACTTTTTCTAAAAGTTTCAATTAGAATTTCCAAATCTCATCCCCTACATAATGAACTGTTCTTATTGCCTTCCCTTTATTTGCCTCCTTCATTGTTTTTCCATCCATCAACGCCTCTCCAACACATAACGGCTTGTTGTGTTTTTCATCAACAACAAAAACTACATCTCCCTCTTTAATATTCTCATCTGCATCAACAATTCCCGGAGCCATCACATCTGCTCCATTTGCCAAAAATCTAACCGCCCCCATGTCAACAACAACTCTTTTTTCTTTTATATCATTATCCAAAAGAACCTTCAATGTTGGATAGAGTTTATTATCTAATCTAACTGCAACTGGTTCATCATCAACCAAAATCATGTCATACTTATCCGTTATCGCTATCTCCACATTTGCCTTTTTTGGAATTATGTCATCAATGTCTGCAAAAAATTTACCTAACTCTTCCCTAATTTGTTTAAGTTCTTTCTTTTTTAAGTAGTATCTTCTCTTTATCTCCAAAGTCCCACCACTGTATAGCCCCTATTTTTAACTTCATTTATTCCAGATGTATTCATAAGATGTATTTTTAAATATTCATCCCCAAATACCATTACCTAAATGGTTAAATTTATATATTGTCTATTGAAATACTTTTATTTTGGAGTAGTTTCAATGAAATATGCAAATTCTATATCATTAAAATAAAGTCTCCACGTCGGGAGACAAAAACCACCTTATTTTAAGCTATTCCCGAGCTGTCCTTTTGGGGCAGTAGGGAGAAGGTCAGTCCCGTAAAAGGGAGCGGGTATCGATGAAGGAGGCGTTCAGATTATCAGATCATATCTTATGAAAGGTTTGAATATATTTGAATGCCTCCTGAAATACCTTATTTATGTAATTCTTTAAATTTGTTTATTATAATTTTAGCCATATTCAAAAATTCTGATGCTTCTTCAATAATTCTTTCTGCTGTTTCCTCATCAACTTGAAATCTTGGTTCATAATCAACCTTATGCCTCATATCAAATGCTTCTTGGTAGTATTTTGAATAAATCTCATCTAAATATCCTTTATTAATAAATTCCAAGCCAAGCATTTTTAAAACACCAGAGTGCTTTTTTGGATGAATATCTTTTATTAACAGCAAAGCCTTTGCAGAGTTGAACATTGCATAGTATGCCCGTGATATTGCCCCTTTATATTTTTTGTTTTTAAATAATATCTCTGCCTCCTCCAAATCTTCCTCTGCTAAATTCAGCAAATAGTCAATATCATCCAATCTCAACACCTTCCTTTAAAATACTTTTGTGGAAAAATGAATCCTTAAATTTTTCAAATTCCTCAGGTGTTTCTACTATTGTAGATATAACTTCCCCATATTTTAAAAGAATCTCTGCACTTAAGTAAGAAATTTCTCTCTGTGGAACATCCCCTATAACCAAAATATCAATATCACTCTCTTCATCGTAGTCCCCTCTTGCATAACTTCCAAACAAAATTATTTTTTTAATTCTATTTTTGTATTTTTTCTTTAAGGTTTTAACAAATTCATTTAAAGCAAGTTTTTTTGTGTCAGTTTTCATATATATCCCAACTGTAATTTTTATTATTATTTAATCCAAAATCTTATATAATGTTGTCCTTTCCTTAGGAATCCTTCCTATTCTCTCTATCATATTTCTTATTTCCCCCACGCTCATACTCACACCATACTCTGCCCCCGCGGCTCTTGAGATATTCTCTTCCATCAATGTTCCACCAACATCATTACCCCCACATTTTAAAGCAATCTGAGCCATCTTTTGTCCCAATTTAACCCATGAAACCTGGATGTTTTTTATATAATCATTTAAAACAATTCTACTAACTGCATAAACCTTTAAATCCTCTATACCAGTTGCTCCTGCCTTTGCCCTCCCCTCTTTGTAAATTGGTGCAAACTTATGCATAAAACTCAAAGGAACAAACTCCGTAAATCCATTTGTTTCCTTCTGAATCTCTTTCAGCAAAAATAAATGCTTAACCCAATGCTTATATTCCTCAATATGTCCATACATCATTGTTGATGTTGTTGGAATACCCAACTTATGGGCAGTTTTTATTATATCTTCCCATTGCTTTGTTGAGATCTTGTATGGGCAGAGTTCCCTCCTCACTTCATCATCAAGTATCTCCGCAGCGGTTCCTGGCATTGAATTTAAACCATTCTCTTTGAGCATTTTTAACGCTTCTTTAACATCAATCCCCGCATTCTCAGCGGCAAAATAAACCTCCATTGGTGAAAATGCATGGATGTGTATGCCCCCATAAGGTTTTGTAACTTCATGAACTTTCTTCAATATCTCTATTTGGAAGTAGGTATCAACCTTAGGATGCAAACCCCCTTGAATACAGACCTCTGTTGCCCCAATCTTTTTAGCCTCTAATGTCCTCCTTGCTATCTCATCAACATCCAAAAAATATGCATTTTCGTCATTTTCATTAACTCTAAATGCACAAAATTTGCAATCCCCCACACAGATGTTTGTAAAGTTTATGTTCCTATTAACAACATAGGTAACAATATCCCCAACTTTCTCTCTTCTCAATTCATCGGCAAACCTCAAAATATCAAAAAACAATTCATCATTTTCAAACAATTCTAAACACTCCCTCTTTGAAATCTCCCTTTCTCTAAATTTTTCTAAATCCATTTAACCACCATGGAAACTTATGGATTAAATTTGATTTTACACTTATGATACACTGTAAAATTTTAAATAAGCATTATTTTTCTTAAATTTTGGAATAGTATCATACAATATTATTGAATTTTAGTAATTATAACAATTTATAATACAAACAATCATACTTTAAACTTTTATTTAATTTTGATTAATTTATCATTTGGTTTTTATTACTTTTTCTTTTATTTTGTCAGTAGTATTTTTAATATATATATTAGAATTTTTAATTTATATTGTAGAGTTTTTTGCCTAATTCAGAAATACATATACTTTATATACTTTTCGATTTAAGTTAAATGGAAAATTAAATTATTAGGTATTGGAAGATAATAGTAATACTAATAGATATCAAAAATTTCGAAATGTAAAAGTTGAAAAGGTGAAAAAATGAAATTTGGTATAGAGTTTGTTCCAAATGAATCAATTCAAAAACTCTGTTACTATGTTAAGTTAGCAGAAGATAACGGGTTTGAATACTGTTGGATTACTGATCACTACAACAACAGAAATGTTTACATGGCATTAACCGCAATTGCTGCAGCAACAAACAAAATTAAGTTAGGGCCTGGAGTTACAAATCCATACGTTAGAAGTCCTGCTATAACAGCATCAGCAATCGCTACATTAGATGAGTTATCAGGGGGTAGGGCTGTTTTAGGTATTGGTCCTGGAGATAAAGCAACATTTGACGCTTTAGGAATTGAGTGGGTTAAACCAGTTACAACATTAAAAGAATCAATTGAAGTTATGAGAAAATTGTTAGCAGGAGAGAGAGTTTCATTTGAAGGAAATGTTGTTAAAGTTGCTGGTGCAGGTTTAGCAATAAAACCACTCCAAGAAAAAGTTCCAGTTTATATGGGGGCTCAAGGACCAAAAATGTTAGAAACAGCAGGAATGATTGCTGATGGAGTCCTTATAAATGCATCAAACCCAAAAGACTTCGAAGCAGCAATTCCATTAATTAAGAAAGGTGCTGAAGCAGCAGGAAGAAGCATGGATGAGATTGACGTTGCTGCTTACGCATGTATGTCAGTTGATAAAAAAGCAGAAAAAGCAAAGCAAGCAGCAGTTCCTGTTGTTGCATTCATTGCAGCAGGTTCACCACCAGTTGTCTTAGAAAGACATGGAATTGACATGGAAAAAGTTGAGAAAATTAGAAACGCATTAAAATCCGGAGACTTCGGAACAGCATTTGGAACAGTTGACGATGCTATGTTAGAGGCATTCTCCATCTACGGAACACCAGAAGAAGTTGCTGAGAAGTGTAAAAAACTCGCTGAGATGGGAGTTACCCAAATCGTTGCTGGTTCACCAATCGGACCAAGCAAAGACACAGCAATTAAATTAATTGGTAAAAAAGTCATTCCAGCATTGAAAGAATAAAAAAATAATATTTTTCTTTTTTAGTTCTTTTTTAATTATTATTTTATTCAGCATCTACGAAAATTATGCCTAATTCTTTGTGATTCAGTTTGGTTTAGTATGATTTTAGTATATTTAATTATTTTGATCTATTATTTTATTATATTTTAATATATTAATGAACCAGCAAAACCAAATAAATAAACATATAAAATTGTAAACTAACATAAAAATAAAATATGATACCACAAGTGGGTTAAAATAATTAACGGTAGTTCCCATCAAATAGA
>NZ_AGJL01000024.1 GCF_000243455.1 Methanotorris formicicus Mc-S-70
TTTATCTATTTGATGGGAACTACCGTTATAAAAATAAGAAAATAAAAGAACAAAAACACAAAAACAACAATATCAATGGCTTTTAAGGCATTGTATGATTTTTCAACAGTTATTTTTCCCTTCCCAAGTGTGTAGTAATTAATTTTTTCAAGTTTCATATTTAAGGCGTTTGCAAGTGTTGCCATTGTGTAGCCAGAGTTTGGGGATGGTGTTTTATTCCCCTCTTTTAAAAAACCATATATTGCCTTTTTTATGCTCCCATTATAAAATGGTGCTGTTAAAATAAGCAAAATTCCAGCGAGTCGGGAAGGGATTAAGTTGGCTAAATCATCCAATCTTGCTGCAACTTTTCCATAGTAGAGGTATTTGCTGTTTTTATAGCCTATCATCGCATCCATGGTGTTTATTGCTCTGTATATGAACGCTCCAGGCAAACCAAAAATAACTGCATAAAATAGGGGGGCTATAATGCTATCTGTTATATTTTCAGACGCACTCTCAACTGAAGCGGATAAGACATGCTCTTCATCCAACTTTGATGCATCCCTACTAACTATGCATTGAACATATTTTCTTGCATTTTCCAAATCTCCACTTTTTAGATAATCTATTGGTTTTTTTGAAAAGTCAATGAGAGATTTGTAACCGATTGTTGTTGATAAAATAACAGCATAGATAAAAATCTTTAATACCTCATTTTCTATGGAATTTATCATCTTTTCAATAAATAACGATACAACAGAAACAACAGAAATAACAATAAAAACCACTAAAGTTCCAAAAACAAAATCTCTAATCTTATTTTTTGAATTGGTAGATGAGAGGGTTTTTTCAAGAAACTCTATTAACTTCCCAATCAAAACCGTTGGATGTATCTTTTCAGGAGGTTCTCCAAAAACTCTATCAATAACAACTGCTAAAAATAAAATTAGAGGATTTAGCATGATTCACCTCATTAAAAAGAAATTTTATAATTTTCCAAGAGCCTCCAAGAATTTTTTGGTTTTTTCTTTTTTGATTTTAGAATATTTTTCAATTTTTGAAATGTCAATGTCTTTCTCTTTTAAAATATTTTTTATGCTTTCTATTGGAGCAATCTTTTTGAGGAGTTTTTCAACATTTTTCTTTTTGAACTTAAATTTCTCAACCTTATCCCAATCATAGAACAAATACAAAACCAACCCACCAAGGTCTTTTAAAGGAATACTATATTTTGGCAGTTCTTTCTCAAGTAAAAACTTCAAATCGAGAACCTTTGGAACATCAATGCTATCAACTTTCATCCATTTCAAATGCCCCTTTGAAGGTGTTATAAGTATTGATGGGAATACGTTTGAACGGGTTCTTTCATCAGGTGATTTATGCAAATAATACATAAACAAGTCCTTTGAAAGTTGCTCAATTAGAATATCTGTGGCAACTTTTTTGGATATATCTTTTTCAGTATCCAATGCAATTTTGAGGTCTTCTACTGGTCTTCCATTTCTGTACAGTCCTTCTTTTTCCAATTTTTCTATAGTTTCTAATTCTTTAACCTTCTTTTCATCCAACGTCCTTATGTCAAGAATTCCGCCCTCATAGTCGTTTTCTTCCTCAACACAAATAACCTTTTTATATATTTCAAGCATCTTTTTTTGTTCATCTGTTAGTATTTCATTAAGTTTGTTTTCAATATCTCTTTCAATATCTTCCTTATATGCATTTAAATAACCAACAGCCAGAACTCTTCTAACATACTGGTCATCGATAAGTTTGTTCTTTGAGTAATTCCTCTTTATTGATGTTATTATTGCATCTTTATACTGTTTTTTTATATAATCCTCGTAATTCTCATCCTCTATTTTTATTCTTTTGAATTCCCTCTTCCCATCTTTAAAAACAATTAGTGATAGTGTTATTGATGTAACAACACCTTTTCCCTGGGATTGCAATATGTTTAGCATCTCCTTATATGCGTTGATTAGATAGGGTGGAAGTTCTGTAATTGAAATTTTGTAGGAGCCATCGTAGGGGAGGTACTGGATTATTTTTTTGTTGCTAATGTCCTCTAAAAGATGTCCAAGTGCTATTTTATGAGATACAATAGAATGTCTTATTCTTTCGAGAACACCTTTTTTCTCATTGGCCATTCTTCTTAAATAGGAAGTATAGTCCATAATTTCATACATTTCATCACTATCAAATCCTTTCAATTTTCCCACGTTTGTATATGGAGTATCAAATCCAAGTAACTCCATTTTTTCTTTAAATTCTTCTAAAATCCTTAAATTATCCTCCAATTTTTTGGCAAATTCTCCAATTGCACTATCCTCTAAATCTTTTTTCAGCACTTCCCCTATTTCACATTTCAATCTTTTTAGGTTGTCTAAAAATTCGTTACTTTCCCTTATCAATTCACTACTCTCCATAACTATCACAAAAAATCCTAAAATATAACAAAACAATAAATAAAAAAGCATTATGTTATATTTTGATGGTGCTTTTAATATACATTTTACAGATTTCTCCATTTTCAGGATTTACATATTTTGGATATGAGATCTTTCCCTTAAGATTTCCATTGACGATGTCATTAAATAAATCATACACATTTTTATATTTTCTGGTTGTGTATGCATACAACCTACAACCCTTGATAAAATGTTTATCATATTTTTTTATAAATCTTTCAACCCTATCTTTTTTAAAGATTGATGGACCCTCTTTAACTCTAATGTTTGGTAACTCATAAACTAAAAATTCCCATGATAAATAACAGAACTCCCCATCGGCATGAATATCACACCTCAAAACAACAAATTCATTCTCCTGAATGATTTTATTTATGCTCTTTTGGAGTTTTTCCATCTGTGGATAGATGATGTCATCAACGATATCTTTATCTCTCTTTATCTTTAAAGTTAATAAAGCCCCATACTCCCTATCTTCCAACTTTTTGTCAACATGTTCGCAGTAATTATAAAAAAACTCCTTTGAAGGATTTTTTAAGAACATTGATGCATAAAATATAAATTTACAGAAGTTTTCTTTGCTTAATGCAGCAGCAACGTTCCTATTTATATCTACTGGATCATAAACAATAAGGGGTGCATCAAAATCTCTGAATTTAAAATCCCCATCTAAGTTGTAAATTTTGTATATATCTTCTAAAATTATTCTTTCCCCTATTTTCCAATCTTTTGCATTTTTTAAGACCTCAATAAAACTACCGTAGTAAATAACCAATAACTCACACAAATAACCCGAGAATCCCTTAGTTTTTAAGTCAGAACCGTAAATTCCAATGCCCTTTAAAAATTTTTTGAACAACCTGATCTCATCACACAATTTATTTTTTTCCAACTTTCTTTTTAAAAATTCGTTATGTAATGGAGTTCTATCCACTGCAGAGATGATTTTTTCTCCCCAACGTATCTTATAACATGGAACAATATCGAGGGAGTATTTACCTATTACAGCAGAGGTATAAGGATGTTCTGCATACTCTACCCAATATTTTCCACCCAACTCTTCCACAGCCTTTTTTCCAACTTCTAAACCAATCTCCTCTAAAATCTCTCTGTCTGTGTTTTTATCAAATATCAAAAAAATATCAATATCATAGTTGTTTCTTAAATGCGTGTTTCTTGCCGTTGAACCAACTTGAACAACACCTATAACTACAGAATATTTTGGATTTTCTTTAATAATTTTATTAATTTTGTTTATAATTTTATTTGACATTTCTTTTAATTCCTTCTGCTCTACTTCTGTTGGTTTTATGTCATGCAAAATATCTTTTAAAATATCCATTCCTAAACACCCGACTTTGTTATTATTTTTTAATAGAAATTTCGCAAATTCAATTTTAAGAAAAATTATTTATAATGTAATTTATTATCATTTTATAATTACAAAAATTTAGGTTATGAGTTATAATTTTTATTTAAATTTCAATTGAATTTGGGTTTAACAACTCGCAGACTATAGTACAAACATATAATATTTAAGGAGGTTTAGTATGAATAAGATGTCAAAATTTTCACATATAACAAAGGTTCATCCATGTTACAATGAGAAATTACACGATAAGATAGGAAGGGTACATTTACCAGTAGCCCCAAAATGTAACATTGCATGTAGATTTTGTAAGAGGAGTGTGGGTGAAGATTGTTGCGAACATAGGCCTGGAGTTTCATATAGAATTTTAAAACCTGAAGATGTTGAGGAATATTTAAAGAAAATGCTTGAAAAAATCCCCAACTTAAAAGTTGTTGGTATAGCAGGGCCTGGAGATAGTTTGTTTAATAAAGAGACATTTGAGACACTTGAAATCATAAACGATAAGTTCCCAGATTTGATAAAATGTCTTTCAACAAATGGGCTTTTACTCCCAAAATACGCAAAAAAACTCGCTGATTTGGATGTTAAAACAGTTACAGTTACAGTTAATGCAATAGATCCAAAAATATTAAAGGATATCGTAGATTGGGTTTACCACAATAAGAAGGTTTATAAGGGAGAAGAAGGGGCTAAAATATTAATTGAAAATCAAATAGATGGTATAAAAAAGGCATATGATGAAGATTTAATAATAAAAGTGAATACCGTCCTAATTCCAGAAATAAATATGGATCATATTATTGAAATAGCAAAAACTTTAAAAGATTATGTATTCCTTCAAAACATCATCCCATTAATACCGATGTATAAGATGAGAAACTTAAGAAGACCAACATGCATGGAAATGAGTTCAGTTAGGGACAAATGTGAGGAATACATAAGGCAATTTAGAGCATGCCAACAATGTAGGGCAGATGCTGCTGGGTTATTAAGTGAGGAAAAAATATTGAGGGAAAAAGGATTGAATTTGGATATATATGATTTAAAGCATTTCTCACATTAAATTTAGTCGTTATGGTTTCTTTGCAATTTTAGAATTGAAATAAGTTATAAGTTAAATAATTTATTGTGGTTTACAGTTATTTAACGCAAACAACTATGCTTTACATTTCCATTGCCTTTTTGTATATCTTAGTAGTTTCTTTTGCAATAGCATCCCAACTATATTTTGTATATACATCATGTTTTGCATTTTTTGTTATATATTCTTTAAATCCCCAATCTGAAAGGACTCTATCAACCCCCCATGCAATTGAGTCGGGATTTTGAGGATATGTCCAAACACCATTATATTCATGCTGAACTATCTCACTCAATCCACCTACACTACTTACAACCACTGGGGTTCCAGCAGCCATGGCTTCAAGTGCCACAATACCAAACGGCTCATATACAGATGGGATAACACACACATCAGATGCTTTATAAAGTTTTTTTAACATCTCTCCATTTACAAATCCCAGAAAAATCACCTTATCTCTGCATCCAAGTTGGAACGCCAAACTTTCCAAATATCCCCTCATATCTCCAGACCCGGCAATCACCAACTTTGAGTTTGGATACTTACTGAGTATTTTTGGAAATGCTCTTATTAAATACTCAACCCCCTTTTGATAAACCAACCTCCCAACAAAGAGTATCATGTTCTCATACGGTTGAACCCCAATATGCATTCTGAAGTTGTTTCTCTCATCTTCGCTCATTGGAGTATCAAATTCCCAAGGATCTATACCATTGTACACCACATTAACCTTATCGTATGGGGTGTTAAAAATCCCACAAATCTCATTTTTTATTGAATTACTAACTGTTATTATTGCATGGGATTCGTAAGTGCTCCACCATTCTATATCATTTATAGTTCTTGAGTCTTCAGAGTGGATGCCTCCACACCTTCCTCTCTCTGTGCTATGGATGGATTGGACGTAAGGTTTATTTGCTACGTGTTTTACATTTATGCCCACAAATGCCGTCATCCAGTCATGACAGTGAATTACATCATAGTTATCAACTCCCAAAATACCAAGTTTTTTTTCCATAAAATTTGCCATAATTGTAGCCCATATTAAAAAATGACTATGTTTAATTGGTCTAACTCTATGTATATTAACGCCGTTGATATTTTCATACTCTGGTAAATCATAACCCACAGTTATAACATCAACCTGGTGTCCTTGCCTAACTAACGCCTCTGCAAGACCCCTACAATGTATAGACAACCCCCCTACTATTATAGGGGGATATTCCCACGTAATCATAGCAATTTTCATATTCCCAACACTCTCAGTATATTTTGTTTTTTGTATTTGCTGTGGATTTATTCACTTAAATAGGCACTATTCTATAGGTATTATCAAAAAATTATATATATACAGATTTTTATATATTTTTTTAATTATTAATATTATGTTTATGTATCATGGAAGGTGGTTTTTATGAAAATTGCTATTTTGGCTCCAACTATAGCACCATTAACATCCGTAGGTGGGTTGGGGGATGTGATGCAAGATTTACCAAAATTTTTAAAAGATGCTGGAAA
The DNA here is from genome assembly GCF_000243455.1 of Methanotorris formicicus Mc-S-70. Lineage (NCBI taxonomy): Archaea > Methanobacteriati > Methanobacteriota > Methanococci > Methanococcales > Methanocaldococcaceae > Methanotorris > Methanotorris formicicus. Next base: position 6,422 of record NZ_AGJL01000024.1, read on the forward strand.
TGAAGTCATAACAATCACATTCAACCACGAAAATAAAATATCTTCCCTACCCCACGAAAAAAAGAGGACTTTGGGGATTAAATACCAAGGTACTGAAATAAAATTTGATGTAATAGAAACAAAGCATCCATTTACTGGCGTAAAGATAGTTGCTTTTAGTAATGAAGAATTTAACCAATTAGATACCTGGGATCCTATTAAATATGAGGTTTTTGCTGATTTGGTTGTGGATTATTTGAGTGAATTTGACGATATCGACTGCATTTCTGGCCATGACTGGCCTTGTGGATTGGCAATAGCCAAATGTCATGAGAAACTTGACATACCAACCACAATAACCATCCACAACGAAGCATTTAAGGGCCCTATTGTTGAATATAAAGGGCATGTGATGACATTTTTAGAGTTAGGGATTTATTTTAGTGATGCATTCAATACAGTCAGTCCCACACATGCAGAGGAAATAAAATCAATCGATTTCATAAAAGAGCAAAGTAAGACAAAGCCATTTCATGGAATTATAAATGGAATAGACTTGAATTCCTATGACCCAATCCATATTGTTGATAAAATGTTGAAATTAACCGATGGGAAGTTAAACCCAAGGATGTATGGATTTGTACGCGGTTACTCTGCAGAGGATGCACATGTGGTAAAACCAAAAATAAAACTTTCATGGTTCTACAACTCCAAAAATCTAAAAAATTACATTGAAAATTGGAACAACATGGATAAAAGTGCAATTTCTGGAACTGACGTTGAAGTTTATGGGGATTTGAGTGGAGATATTGAGATCCCATTAATAGGATTTGTTGGGAGGGGAACATATCAGAAGGGTTTTAGTATCATGTTTGAGGCGTTTCCTGAAATTCTTGAGGAGTATGATATAAGAATTGTTATGCTGTCAAAAGGGGAGTGTGATATTGAAGAGGGTATGAAAGATTTGGCGGAAAGTTATTCTGGAAAAGTTATATCCTTGATTGGATATTGTCCACCTTTAGCATCTTTGATATTTGCTGGAAGTGATTGGACAGTAATTCCATCAGTTTGGGAACCTTGTGGTTTGGTTCAAATGGAATCTATGGCATACTGCACACCAGTCATAGCAAGGGAGGTCGGAGGCTTAAAAGATACCATAATCCCGCTCCACTATGACCCATACAACAATCCAAATTTTGACGTGGCTACTGGGGTTCTATTTAAGCATTATGATAAGTATGGTCTAAAATGGGGAATTGAACATGCCATAACATGGACTTTTTACAAATTAAAAGACATCTGTCTATTTATAAGGTATAAACAAACGGAATGTCCCGAAAGTCCTTATGACAAACAAGCCCCACTTTCAATTATGATGAAGAACTGCTACCACCACACGGTTAAAAATCTAAGTTGGCAAAATAACGATAGTGTGAATAAATACAAGGCAATCTTTGGAGGATCTATCTATCACCATTATAAGTAGTTTTGTGTTATTGTAATTTATCGAGGGATAACTATGAATATAGAAAAATATTTAAAGAATCTTTCAAATTTGAGTATTTTTTTAGCATATAATGCAAATGTAGATGCTATAAAATACCTTAACGATAAAGATGTTCAAGAACTCATCGATTTGTTTGATATAAATGATATAAAAAAGAAGATTGAGGAGTATCCAAGGGTAATAAAGAGCCCATTAGATTTTGTTGCAAGACTTATACATTCCATGAAAACTGGAAAACCTGCAGAGGTTCCACTTTACGACGATGAAAAACTTCAAAGTTGGTTTAATCAGTTTAAGTATGATGAAGAGAGAATGGGCGGACAGGTTGGAATAATTTCAAATCTTCTTTCAATCTTGGGATTGAAAAAGGTTATTGCATACACTCCAATATTATCAAAGAAACAGGCGGAGATGTTTGTAAATAGGGAAAACTTAGTATATCCTTCAATTGTAAATGGAAATCTTGTTTTAAAAAAGCCAATTGAATCGTATAGGGAAGATGACCCTTTAAAGATTAACAGGATATTTGAATATAGGATGGGGGTTAAGTTTAGGTTAGGCAGTGAGGAAATAACCACACCACAGGCAAATAGATTTATAGTAGCATCGAGGCCGGAAAATCTTAGAATAGAGATAAAAGATGAATTAAAAGAAAAACTGCCAGAAATTGGGAAGATAGTTGATTGTGCAATACTCTCAGGATATCAGGCTATTAAGGAGGAGTATAAAGATGGAAAAACAGGAGATTATTATTTAAAGAGGGCAAAAGAGGATATAAAATTACTTAGAAAACATAACAAAGGCCTAAAAATACATTTAGAATTTGCATCAATTCCAAATAGGGCTATTAGAAAAAAAATTGCCGATAATTTACTACCTAATGTTGATTGTATAGGGATGGATGAAACAGAATTGGCAAACATTCTTCATGTAATAGGCTATGATAGATTAAGTGAGGAAATACTCAAAAAAAGCAGGATTGAAGATGTTGTTGAAGGTTCAAAGATTTTGTTGGACGAATACAACTTAGAAATCGTGCAAGTTCATACGATGTACTATATAATGTATCTTTGTGGGAAGGATAATCCATTAAGCGATGAAGAACTTAAAGAAACCCTCGAATTTGCCACCATACTCGCATCCACTAAGGCGGCACTTGGAAATATAAGGAATGTTGAGGATTTGAAGGTGGGCCTTGGAGTTCAATACAATGAATATGGGGATTTATTAACCACAATAGTGGAAGAACTAACTAAAAAACCAGAAAATAAGAATTATAGGATGTTTTTGGTACCTTCAAGATTGGTTAAGAATCCCAAAAGTACTGTTGGTTTGGGAGACACAATATCAAGTGGAGCATTTGTTGGCTATGTGTCATTTTTAAAAAATAAACTTAATTCATGATTCATTTCTATTTTCTTCCTAAGCATATATTAAAATATTTAAATGTTTCCTAAATACAAAGTTATAAATAACACTGCTGCAACTATATTATTGCAAGATCGTGTCAACAATAATAAAACTGTAAAATTTTGTAATTGTCCTTATTTAACCTTTTTTGTTATAATAACAAAAATTTACACGGGTGAAATATTATGGTTGATGATTTAACCAAGTTACCTGGTGTTGGACAATCAACCGCAGAGAAATTAATAGAAGCAGGTTATATTGATTATATGAAAATTGCAACTGCAACAATTGGAGAACTTTCTGATATTGAAGGCATTAGTGAGAAGGCAGCGGCAAAGATAATTACAGCAGCAAGGGAATACTGCAACATCGGATTTAAATCAGGAGTAGACCTATTGAATCAAAGAAAGACAGTTTGGAAACTATCTACTGGAAGCAAGGAGTTAGATAGCATTCTTGATGGGGGATTAGAGAGTCAATCAGTTACAGAATTTGCTGGGATGTTTGGTTCAGGAAAAACCCAAATAATGCATCAAGCATGTGTAAACTTGCAGTGTGATGATAGAATAATGATAGATGACAACATAAAGGACGAAATCTTGCAAAAACCATTAAAAGCAGTTTATATCGATACTGAAGGAACATTTAGACCTGAAAGAATTGTACAAATGGCAGAGGCGATAGGAATTGATGGAAAGGATGTCTTGGATAATACATTTGTCGCAAGGGCATACAACTCAGATATGCAGATGCTCTTTGCAGAGAAGATAGAGGACTTGATAAAAGAGGGACATAACATAAAGTTGGTTGTTGTAGATTCTTTGACAAGTACATTTAGGAATGAATATACTGGAAGAGGAAAACTTGCAGAGAGACAGCAAAAACTTGGTAGGCACATGGCAACACTCAACAAACTTGCTGATTTATACAACTGCGTTGTTATTGTAACAAACCAAGTAGCGGCAAGACCTGATGCATTCTTTGGAGCATCAGAACAGGCAATTGGTGGGCACATTGTTGGACACGCAGCAACTTTCAGGATATTTTTAAGAAAGGCAAAAGGAGACAAGAGAGTTGCAAAACTCTACGATTCCCCACATCTACCTGATGCAGAGGCAATGTTTAAAATAACAGAAAAAGGAGTTCATGATTAAGAATCTGAATTATTTAAAACATCAACAACATCTCCAACAACAATAACCCCAGGGGGTTTTACACCATTTTCTTTTGCTTTTTTAACAATATTCCCTAAAGTGCCTTTTACTACTTTCTGTTTTTCTGTTGTTCCATCTGTTATTATTGCTATTGGTGTGTCCTCATTCCTTTTTGGATTTTTTAATAATTCTTTTACGTGTTTTTCAAGATTTGTTATACCCATAAGGATTATTATGGTATCCGCATTTAACTCGCTCAACTTAACCTGCTGATGTTCCTTATCCTCTGCTTCATGTCCGGTAACTACTGTAAATGATGTTGCTACCTTTCTATGAGTAACTGGAATTCCAGCAACTTCCGGAACTGCTATCGCTGATGTTATGCCAGGAATTACTTCATAGGGTATATTATGTTTTTTTAATTCTAAGATTTCCTCCCCTCCCCTTCCAAAAACAAATGGATCTCCTCCTTTTAATCTAACAACAATCTTTCCTTCCTTTGCCTTCTCTACAAGTATCTTATTAATTTCTTCCTGTTTGTGGGAATGTTTCCCCTTTCTTTTACCAACGTATATCAACTCAACACCTTCTTTTGCATGCTTTAAAAGTTCATTTCCAACCAAATCATCATAAACTATAACATCTGCATTTTTTATTGCTTTTAATCCCTTTAAAGTTATTAGTTCTTCATCACCAGGTCCTGCACCGACAAGAATAACCTTCATGTATCCACCTTCATTTTAATTTTTAATAAAAAATATTTTTTTAATTATATTTTTAATTTAATGGTATTTATTATCATTTAATGCTTATATGACACTCTCCGCCCTAAAGGGCGAGTTTCTTTAGGAGCGTGATTGGTCTAAAACCATCACCCCCATGGGTTGCCAAGCCCACTATCCCTATCCCTAATGGGATTCGGGACTACGCTAAACAAAATATTTCTCGCACCATTAACATCCGCATTAATCACTGTTCCGCAATTGGAGCAAACATACAATCCCCTGTACTTCCTATTAGATTTCTTTATTATCCCACATGCACTGCATTTCTGGGATGTATAGCTCTCATCTACTTTGTCCACACTAATGCCAAGTTCCTCTGCTTTGTATGTTATCATGTTGATTAATTTCCCGAATGGAATTCTGTGGAATTTCTCATTATTTCTTCTACCTATATCAAGATCTGAAAAATTCTTAGTTAAATCACCTACAACAATCCTTAAAACGCTCTTTTCCTTCGCTAACTCTACAATCCATCTACTAATTTTATGCATGTAGTCTTTAACGTAATTCTTTTCCTTAACTGTCAACCTTGCTAATCTCTTGCAATTCTTTAATCCTTGGTTAGCAATCTCTGATACTATCGATGCTTTTTTCTTAGCAAACCACCTTAATTTAGACAACAAAATTCTGCCATCGAATATGAATGACTGTCTCTCATTCTGTATAACGACCGTCGCTAAATTTCTAACACCTAAATCAATAGCCATCACTTTATCTTTGCTGAACTTCCCTGGATTAACTACTTTTCTATAAATCAAGTGCAACACATAAAAGCTCTGCCCGTAGAGGTCATGCGGAACAATCTCTACTTCCTTAACATTCATGGAATCGTGCGGTAGAGTTCTCGGCAACTCTACCCATAAGAACTTGGACTCGATTCCAAACTTTTCTTTTAAGTATTGCTTAGTTTGCTTTGACAGCGATAATCTTAACTTGTTGTCGATAATTCTAAATCCGTCTTTTTTCCACCTTACTGGGAAGTGTCCATCTTTTGGTTGATACCTGGGTCGTTTAGTGCGTTTTTTAAAGAAGTTATCCCATGCTATTTTTAGTTTTTGAAGTGTTGCTTGTGCTGACTGAGAATGCAGGTTCTTATACCAAAAATCAGACTTAAATTTTTTCTCCAATTCTGAGGTTTTAACAATGGTCGTTAAGTATACGATAGTTAGCCACATTCCAAAGTTTTGATGCTGAGTATGTTAGATGGTTTAAAATCACTAACTGCTCATGAGTTAATTTTCTTGTTATGTTTATGGTAGAAACCCTCGTTACTTCCAATTAAGACACCCTTCTGGCTGTCTATACGTTTAACTAATATATATTTTACTATATGGTGGTCGAAAACATAATGATAAAAATAGTGTGTCCCACCCGCCTCTCCTATCTCCGAGCGAAGCGAGGAGAGTAATGAAATCAAAACCGAAGGATTTCATCTGAATTCATCACCGCCTAAAGCAGAGTTTCTTAGCGACAACAGATGGTAAAAAAGAATTCAAAATAGTTAAGATAAGGTTTTAAAAATTAATGTCTGGAATTCCTATTGTTGTTAATTTTGCATATTTCACATCGTTTAAACTTTTTAACTTTTCAGTTAGTTCAATTATCCTCTCTCTTGAACCCCTAACAATAATAATCCTCAAAAGTTCGTCATTCACAACAGATTGAAAAGAAACTAAAACAACATCCTTATAATTTTTTTCAATTTCCAATATCTGCCTATATACTTTTGGATTGTATATTAGTGTTATATCCCCTGCCTTTGATTTTATCCTATGGAGCCAGTCGTATTTTTTTACGTAATCCACTAATGCTTCCCTAATAACTTCAGATCTTGATTTATTTAGTTCTTTTGTTATATCTTCCAATTCTTTTAAAAGATCTTTTTGAATAGTCATAGTTATTCTCTCCATCATGAAAAACCACCAATTAAATATAATAACCTTTTAATCCCAAACAACATTAGCGTTGAATCCCATTAAAATTAATCTTTTTAACCAAACGTATCTAACGTAAGTAATAATTAAAAAATCAAAAGTATTAAAACACATGCTCTTATTTTTAAGTATTATCTTATATAAAAATATTGTTATTAAATACCATTATACGTTATTTTTAATGTTATGGTATTAATATAGCAAATTTTTGTCATCTAAAATATTACCAAATAAATAGAAAGTATTATATATGACAACGTAAATTATATTGTGATGGGAGGGGCGCTATAAAAACTCCATAGGAACCACTCCTACAATGGTTATGTTTATGAGGTTGTTGGGTTGTATGCTTCCATGGGCTCACCGATGATAGGCTTTTTTTATTATTTTTTTATTAAAAATTATTAATTTGTCATTTATATTGGTATTTTTAGTTTACTATTTAAAAATAAATGAAAAATTTTATATAGCAAAAATCATAATATTCTCAAAAAGTTATTATGCGTTTATTACGAATTTTTCTAAAATATACAATTAATAATAAAATTTAAGGTGTTATTATGGCTATATATGAAGATAAAATAGATTTGTATGATGAAAAGGGTAAGTTGTTAGAAGAAAATGTGCCATTGGAAGCGGTAAGTCCAATGATAAATCCGACAATTGAGAAAATAATTAACGATGTTAAAAGGTCTGTTGCTGTAAACCTTTCTGGAATTCAGAATGCATTAAAAACTGGAGCAGTTGGAGGTAAGGCATGTTTTTGTCCAGGAAGGGAAATTGATTTGCCAATTGTAGAAAATGCTGAAATTATTGCAGAAAAAGTAAAAAAATTAGTTCAAACTCAGGAAGGTGATGACACAAACATTAAACTAATCAACAAAGGAAATCAAATGCTTGTCCAACTCCCTTCAAAGAGATTAAAGATGGCTGCAGATTATACAGTATCTACTTTAGTTACAGGAGCAGCAGTAATTCAGGCAATAGTTGATACATTTGATGTGGATATGTTTGATGCCCCTGTTGTTAAAACAGCGGTTTTGGGAAGATATCCACAGACAGTTGATTTCCACGGGGCAAATATTGCAGCATTACTTGGACCTCCAGTTATGCTTGAAGGTCTTGGCTATGGGTTGAGAAATATTATGGCAAACCACGTTGTAGCAATTACAAGAAAAAAGACACTAAATGCAGTTGCTTTATCATCAATTTTAGAACAGACGGCAATGTTTGAAACAGGGGATGCAGTAGGAGCATTTGAAAGATTGCATTTACTTGGTTTGGCATTCCAAGGGTTGAACGCAAATAATCTTGTTTATGAACTTGTCAAAGAAAATGGTAAGAACGGAACAGTAGGAACTGTTATTGCATCAGTTGTTGAAAGGGCTTTAGAAGATAAGGTAATTAAGCCAATAAAAACAATGCCATCAGGATACGTTGTTTATGAGCCAGTAGATTGGGCATTGTGGAACGCCTACGCAGCAGCAGGGCTTGTAGCAGCAATTATGGTAAACATTGGAGCATCAAGGGCTGCACAAGGAGTTGCTTCAACTGTTCTTTACTATAACGATATCCTTGAGTTTGAGACAGGATTGCCAGGTGTTGACTTTGGTAGAACAGAAGGTACTGGAGTTGGATTTAGTTTCTTCTCACACTCCATCTATGGTGGAGGAGGACCAGGGACATTCCACGGAAACCACGTTGTTACAAGACACAGTAAAGGGTTTGCCATCCCATGTGCTGCTGCTGCAATGTGTTTAGATGCAGGGACACAGATGTTCTCTGTTGAAAAAACCTCTGCATTAGTAGGAACTGTTTATAGTGCTATTGATTATTTAAGAGAACCATTGAAGCACATTGCAATAGGGGCAAATGAAGTTAAAGACAAAATTTAAGGAAATTGCTAAATTCTAACTTATAATTTTTAAAATGGTGAAATTTATGGAAGAAAAAGAAATCAAAGTTATTGACATTAAAATCTTCCCACACAGATACTTAAAACCTGAAACCTCTGAAAAAGTCCTAAATGCCATCTATGATTTGGGCAATGATATCGTTAGAGTTATTGTCCACGGCCCATCTCTGCCAAAGTATGCCTATTATGGTCCTGCAAGGGGAATGCCAGTAAACCATCCAGATAGGAAAGTTATCAAGATTAAAGGGGAAGAAGTTGAATTAACTGTTAAGGTTGGAGAAATTATTGTAACTGTTCCTTTTGAAAAAGCGATGGAAGTTGAGAACAAATTACACAAAATTTGCAAAGAACATTTCCCTTATGGATACGATATATATGTTGGAGCATTTACAAAGGTAAAACCAACAGTTACTGATTATTTAAAATATGGAGAAGGATTTGAAGGTAAAATTGACCCACGATTGATTGGAATGGCCGACCCCAATGTAAAACTTTCAAGTGGAGTTAAAATGATTAAGGGTGATTAAATGAGTTATAAGGCTCAATTTTATCCAGGAGAGACGATAATAGCAGAGAATAGAAGAAAACACATGAATCCAAATTGTGAGTTAAAGAAGTTGAGGGAGATTGCGGATGATGATTTGGTTAGGGTTTTAGGTCATAGAAACCCGGGGGAAAGTTACAAAACTGTCCACCCACCTTTAGATGAAATGGACTTTGAGGAAGATGTTATAAAAGAAATTGTAGAACCAATTCCAGGGGCAAAAGAAGGTATTAGAGTCAGATATATCCAATTTGCTGATTCAATGTATAATGCTCCTGCCCAGCCTTACGATAGAGCAAGAACATACATGTGGAGGTTCAGAGGGGTTGATACTGGAACATTATCAGGAAGACAGGTTATTGAGATTAGGGAACTTGACTTAGAGCAGATTTCAAAATGGCTGATTGAAACGGAGATTTTTGACCCTGCAACTTGTGGTATGAGAGGAGCGACTGTCCACGGACACTCATTAAGATTGGATGAAAATGGTTTGATGTTTGATGGATTGCAAAGATACATCTACGATGAAAAGACAGGACACGTATTGTATATAAAAGAACAAGTTGGAAGGCCATTGGATGAGCCAGTAGATGTTGGAGAACCTCTTCCACAAGAATATTTGGCAAAAATAACCACAATTTACAGAAAGGACAATATTGGAATGAGGGAAGATAAGGAGGCATTGGAGGTTGTTGAGACAATTCACGTTGCAAGAACTGAGGGTGGATTTGGGTTGAATGTATTTAAGAAGGACTTAAAAAAGAGATTAGGTGAATAATGATGGAGGCAGAAAAAAAATTATTCTTAAAGGCATTAAAAGAAAAGTTTGAGGAGGATCCAAAGGAGAAGTATACAAAATTCTACTGCTTTGGAGGATGGAAACAGTCAGCAAGAAAGAGGGAATTTTATGAATGGGGATTGAAGATAGCAGAAAAAAGAGGTATTCCTGGATTCAACCCAGATATTGGGGTTCCATTGGGACAGAGAAAATTGATGACCTACAAAATATCTGGAACAGATGCCTATGTAGAGGGAGATGATTTACACTTCTGCAACAACGCCGCAATTCAGCAACTTGTTGATGACATTAAAAGGACCGTTATCGTTGGTATGGATACAGCACACACAGTTTTAGAGAAGAGGTTAGGGGTTGAGGTTACACCAGAAACAATAAACGAATACATGGAGACCATCAACCACGCTTTGCCTGGAGGGGCAGTTGTCCAAGAGCACATGGTTGAGGTTCACCCAGGTTTAGTTTGGGACTGTTATGCAAAGATATTCACTGGAAATGATGAGTTAGCAGATGAGATTGATAAAAGATTCTTAATTGACATAAACAAAGAGTTTCCAGAAGAACAGGCAGAGATGTTAAAGAGATACATTGGAAATAGGACATACCAAGTAAGTAGGGTTCCAACACTCGTTGTTAGATGCTGTGATGGGGCAACAGTTTCAAGATGGTCTGCAATGCAGATTGGGATGAGTTTCATTACAGCATACAAACTCTGTGCTGGGGAGGCAGCAATTGCTGACTTCTCCTACGCTGCAAAGCACGCAGATGTTATTGGAATGGGTGCTTTATTACCTGCAAGAAGGGCAAGGGGTCCAAATGAACCTGGTGGAGTTCCATTTGGTATATTTGCAGATATCATCCAAACTTCAAGGGTGAGTGAAGACCCAGCAGAGATAACCTTAGAGGTTATTGGAGCAGCAGCAACATTCTACGACCAAGTTTGGTTAGGAAGTTATATGTCAGGAGGGGTAGGATTTACCCAATATGCAAGTGCAACATATACAGACGATATCTTAGATGATTTTGTATACTATGGTATGGATTATGTTGAGAAGAAGTATGGTTTATGTGGAACAAAACCAACAATGGATGTTGTAAGGAATATTGCAACAGAAGTAACTTTGTATGGTTTGGAGCAGTATGATGAATACCCTGCATTATTAGAAGATCACTTCGGAGGTTCCCAAAGAGCAGGGGTTGTTGCTGCTGCAGCAGGATGTTCAGTTGCATTTGCAACAGGAAACTCAAACGCTGGGATTAATGGATGGTATTTGAGCCAAATTCTCCACAAAGAATACCACAGTAGATTAGGATTCTATGGATATGATTTGCAAGACCAGTGTGGGGCAGCGAACTCATTGTCCATTAGAAGTGACGAAGGTTTATTGCATGAGGCAAGAGGACCTAACTATCCAAACTATGCAATGAACGTCGGTCACCAACCAGAATATGCAGGAATTGCTCAGGCACCACACGCAGCGAGAGGAGATGCCTTCTGCTTCAACCCAATAATTAAGATAGCGTTTGCAGATAAGCACCTTGTCTTTGACTTTAAATGGCCAAGAAAATGCATAGCAAAAGGAGCATTGAGGGAATTTGAGCCAGCGGGAGAGAGGGATTTAATTATCCCTGCCCATTAATTAATTCTTTTTTTATTTTTAATTGCATATTACTGTTTGATGTTCATTTAAAGGCTAAATTATTGGTTTATGTTTTGAGTTTTTATTTTAAAGTGAATTACCAATACTTCAAATTTTTAATTTTATTAAGTTACACCATGATTAATTTTTAAAATTAAATAGAGTTCTATTTTTAATTTGCAAATAGAAAAGTTTATATATTTGTTGAAATATCCAATTTAAAGGTGGACTAATTTACACTAAAATAGAACTCTATTTAGGAGAGGTATTATGAGAAATAACATAGTACATGTGGGTGCTGATGAACTGACCTATGAAATTAGAGAAATCGTAAACACAGCAAAGAAAATAGAGGAGTTTGGAATAGGGATCACTTGGGAAAATATTGGAGATCCGGTAGCAAAAGGGGAAAAAATCCCATTATGGATTAAGGAAATTGTTGCAGAACTCGCAATGGATGACAGTTCCTATGCATACTGTCCAACAAAAGGACTCTTAGAAACAAGGGAATTTTTGGCGGAATTAACAAACAAAAGGAATGGTGCCCAAATAACCGCAGAGGACATCATATTTTTTAATGGTTTAGGGGATGCGATAGCAAAAATTTATGGGTTGTTAAGGAAAGAAGCAAGAGTTATCGGCCCTTCCCCTGCATATTCAACGCATTCTTCAGCAGAGGGGGCACACGCTGGATGTCCACCAATAACCTACTACTTAGACCCAGAAAACAACTGGTATCCTGATTTAGATGATTTAAGGAATAAGGTAAAATACAATCCATCCATAGCAGGGATTTTAGTCATTAATCCAGATAACCCAACAGGGGCTGTTTATCCAAAGAAGGTTTTGGATGAAATTGTTGATATTGCAAATGAGTATGAATTATTTGTTATATCTGATGAGATTTACTGCAACCTTGTATATAATGGTAAAAAAACCGCCTTATTATCCGAGGTTATTGATGATGTTTGTGGGATATCATTAAAAGGAATATCAAAAGAAATCCCATGGCCTGGGGCAAGATGTGGTTGGATGGAAGTTTATAATGCTGATAGGGACCCAATATTTAAAAAATATGTTGGAAGTATTTGTAAGGCAAAGATGGTTGAGGTTTGCTCTACCACATTACCACAAAAGGCAATACCAAGAATCCTATCACACAAAGAATATAAGAAATACCTAAAGGAGAGGAATGCATTCTATGAAAAGGCATCAAACATTGCATACAACAAATTAAAGAGTATTGATGGAATTATTGCCAATAGAACAAATGGGGCATTCTACATGAGTGTTGTGTTTAAGAATGAGTATTTAAATGAAAACCAGAAGTTACATATTGAAAATGAAAAATTGAGGGTATTTGTAGAGGATCTTGTTAAGGATGTTCCTTACGATAAGAGGTTTGTTTACTACCTATTGGCATCAACTGGAATCTGTGTTGTTCCTTTAACATCCTTCTGCTCAGATTTGAAAGGATTTAGAATTACACTCTTAGAGAAGGATGAAGATAAATTCAATTGGATATATGGAACAATTTCAGAGAAAATTGATGAGTATTTGAATATTTAAATCTACTAAATTTAAAATACCTTTTTTAATATTAATGCAATCCTTAACAAATTTTTTAAAAATAGAAATTTCGCTATTCTCATACTTCATCAAATTATGGGAAAAACATTAAATATTTGGAATATTAGATAAATAATATTAACTTATTTCTGTTAAATTGGGTGATAGACATGGAAGACATGTGGGCTAAAATTGGAGAAACTGCTGGAAAAGTATATCATCTCTTAGAAGATGGGGAGAAAAGCCTGAGTAACTTAACCAAGATCCTTAGGAGGGAGGGATGCAACACAAACTTAGTTATTATGGCTATTGGATGGTTAGCCAGGGAAGACAAGATCGTTGTGATAAAAGACAGTGGAAAATGGACTATACGTTTAAAATGAAGTTTATAAATTTTTGATGTGATATTATGTCAGGCATTATTGGGAATGGGAATCTATTGGCGAAGGTTAATGATTTGGGGTCTATAGAATATGCATTTTTTCCACATTTGGGGTATGAAACACATGTTCTTGATACCTCATTTGCCCTATACTATAACAACCAAATAAAATGGCACTGGGATTATAGTTGGGATGTTAGTCAAAGTTATCTAAAAGATACCAACATACTAAAAACAACCTATGAAAATGACGACTTCTTAATATACTCCAAGGATTGCGTGTCCATATCCCACAACCTTATTGTTAAACATCTTTCTATAATAAATAAAACCAATTCAGAAAAGGATGTAAAATTATTTTTTTATGAAAATCTGAGGATAGGTGAGGCACCAAGTAAAAACACTGTAAAATTTGTCAAAGAAAAAAACTGCCTAATCAAATACGACAAAAATTATGTTTTTTGTATAGGGAGTGACAGGGAAATAACATCCTACCAATGCGGAATTAAATACTCTGAGAGTAGTGCTTTGAGGGATATCGAAAATGGTATGTTGAAAGAACAGAACTCTGCCACAGGATTAATTACAGATAGTGCTCTTTCCTGGGAATTTAAAATTAAACCTGACCAAAAATATACACTCTCAGTGCTTATACTCCCTGAAAAGTATGATGGCGACTATAACAAAATCTTAAACCTAATGGACACCTTACACATGGCAAAAAACAATCTCAAAGACCTATACAACCTCACAAGAAACTTTTGGAAAAGTAGAATAGACCGTATGATAAATAAGTGGGGAATTTTAAAGGTGGAGGAATACAAGAAATATATAGAAATATGCAAAAGATCCCTATTAACCTTACTACTTCTTTGTGATTACAAAGGAGGTATAATTGCTTCTCCTTCATTATATCCTGATTATAGGTATGTCTGGTGTAGGGATGCAGGATATATGGCAGTTGCCTTGGATTTGTGTGGGCAACATGAAATGAGTGAAAAGTACTTTGAGTGGTGCAAGACAACACAAAACAGTGACGGTTCCTGGGTTCAAAATTACTATGTGGAAGGATATCCAAGATTCACAGCGATCCAAATAGACCAGGTGGGTACAACCATTTGGGCACTTCTTGTGCATTATAGAATAACTGGGGACGGACATTTTTTAAGAAGAAATTGGGAAATGGTAAAAAGAGCAGGGGATTATTTGAGTAAAGTTGCTAACAAATTAATACCATGCTATGACTTATGGGAGGAAAAGTTTGGGGTTTTTGCATATACACTTGGAGCAATATATGGGGGTCTGAAATCAGGTTATTTGATTGGAAAAGAACTTGACAAAGAAGAAGAAATACAACATTGGAAAAAGAGTATGGATTTTCTTAAAGATGTGGTAAATAACCTCTACTTAAAAGATGAAGGGAGATTTGCAAAATCAATAAAACCATTGGATGAATCCATAGATACGAGCATCTTGGGGTTAAGTTTTCCATATGGACTTGTGCCAGTTGATGACCCAAGAATGATATCGACTGCAAATCAGATTGAAAAAGCCTTTAACTACAAAATTGGTGGCATTGGTAGGTATCCTGAGGATATATACTTTGGAGGAAATCCTTGGATAATAACCACATTGTGGCTTTATATGTATTATAAAAAGTTAGTTGATGTGTTATCAAAAAAGGGGAAATTCCAAAAATCTACAATAGATAACTACAACAAAAAATGCAACAACTTACTTAAATGGGTTTTAAAGCATCAATTCAATGGTATGTTTCCAGAACAAGTCCATAAAGATTTAGGGATTCCAGTATCTGCAATTCCTCTTGGCTGGTCACATGCTATGGTTATAATGGCTATTCATAGTGATTATGACATCTTAATACCATAACAAAAAAAGTGATACCATGTTAGTTTCTTTTAACTTTGAAGTGCACCAACCCCGCAGGTTAAAAAAAGATATGAAAAAAGATAGTGAAGATTTGTGGGAGAGATATGTTGATGATGAATTAAACAGGGAGATCTTCAATAGAGTCGCCAACAAATGCTACATACCAGCAAATAGAATAATATTGGATTTGATAGACAACTATGACATCAAGATATCATATAGCATAACAGGGGTGTTTTTAGAGCAATCTATGGCATTTAATGATGAAGTTTTAGACCTTTTCAAAGATTTGGTGAAAACAGGAAACGTAGAACTAATCGGAGAGACCTATTACCACTCCCTCTCAAGTCTTTTTGAAAATCATGAGGAATTTATAGAAGAAATAAAATTACATAAAAAAACCATTAAAGAACTTTTTGGATATAAGGTGAGAGTATTTAGGAACACAGAACTAATCTATCACAACAAAATAGCAGAGACTATCAAAGAATTGGGTTTTGATGGCATATTCACAGAGGGTACTGAGAGGGTTCTTGAGTGGAGGTCGCCAAATTATGTTTATGATGCACTTTGTGGATTAAAAGTTCTTTTAAGGAATTATAGACTAAGTGATGATATTGGGTTTAGATTCTCTTGCCAAGATTGGGAGGAGTATCCATTAACGGCAGATAAATATGCATCATGGCTTTCAAGAACTCCAGGGGATTGCATAAATATTTATATGGATTACGAAACCTTTGGGGAGCATCAATGGAGAGAAACAGGTATATTTGAGTTCCTAAAACATCTTCCCCAAGAAATTGAGAAATATGAGCATTTGCAGTTTGCAACACCATCAGAAATACTAAAAAAATGCAAACCAAAGGGAAAAATTGATGTTTTTGAATTTTCAACGATTTCTTGGGCAGACACTGAAAGAGACGTAAGTGCATGGCTTGGGAATAGAATGCAGAAAATTTCATTTGAAAAGTTAAAGGAGATTGGAAAATACATAAAAGAACATAAAGAATCCATAAAAAATTTTGAAGAGATATATAAAATATACAAAATTCTACAAACAAGTGACAACTTCTACTACATGTGTACAAAAGGTTTCAGTGATATGGATGTGCATTCCTACTTTAGTCATTTTGAAACTCCATTTGATGCCTATGCATCCTATCTAAACATTTTATATGATTTTGAAAGTTACATCGTTACAAATCAAAAATTGAATGGTTATACTTATCTTCCTTGAATATGGAGGGGACATC
Source organism: Methanotorris formicicus Mc-S-70 (assembly GCF_000243455.1). Classification (NCBI taxonomy): domain Archaea; kingdom Methanobacteriati; phylum Methanobacteriota; class Methanococci; order Methanococcales; family Methanocaldococcaceae; genus Methanotorris; species Methanotorris formicicus. Next base: position 23,180 of record NZ_AGJL01000024.1, read on the forward strand.
ATGAATGTTTTAATAGACGCATCCAACAAAAAATATGAGATCATTGAAAAGGAGTTCCTACCATTAAATTGGGGGATATATTGGCATAAAAAGTTTGAAACATGGAAATATGATGTATATGATGAAAAAAACGTATTTTGCTTTGGTAGGGGAGTTTTACCAGTTGTTGGGGGACATAGATTGATATTTTCATTTAGATCTCCACTCTGGGATGGATTCTATTTTTCCGCTATGGGAGGGGCAGGATACGTTTTTAAGGATACGGGGTTAAATAACGTTGCTATGATAGGAAAATGTGAAAATCCAAGTTTGTTAGTATTGAATGGGGAAGAAGATTCCTTAAAAATAGACTTTTTAGAAGTTAAGGAGAATTTCAATAGCGTATATGAATTAAGTGAATATATATTGGATTTATTCAAAGAAAAGAATTTTAGGGCATTTGTTGTAGGTCCTGCAGCTATTAAAACAAATATGGGGGCAATTTTCTCCCAAACTGTAAGAAATGGGAAATTTATAGAGGGTTCAGAGGATTGGGCAGCGAGGGGAGGTGGAGGTTCTGTTCTCTATAGGGCACATAACATATTGGGCGTTGTATTCTATGGAAAACCAAAAAAGGAGAAGAATTTAAAGCACATTGTTGAGGAGCATTACAAAAAACCATATTCAAAGGTTATACTTGAAAATACAAAAAAATACAGATATCATGAAGAAACAAAAACAGGGGGAACACTTGGAAACAACTACTATATAATAAGGGACTTAACCCCAATATTCAATTGGAGAACACCATACATAAGTAGGGAAGATAGGGTTATGTTTCTTAGAAAGATCTTAGAATTCATTGTAAATAGATTCAACAGAGAATCAATAGAACCAAGGAAATGGACTAATTGTGGAGAACCATGCCCAGTTTTATGCAAAAAGTATAGGAGGGGTTTAAAGGCAGATTATGAACCTTATGAGTCCAATGGACCTTTGATTGGAGTATTTGATATCTATGCCGCGGATAAGGTTGTTCATACAGTAGATTCCTTAGGATTTGATGCCATAGAGTTTGGAAACCTTTGTGCATGGGTTTTTGAACTTTTAGATGTTGGTTTGTTAAAACCAGAGGAGGTTGGTATAGAAAAGGTGATTTTTGATGTAGATAGATTTAAAGATGATGAGGAAATATTAAAAAACTCAAACCACAATGCAGAGCAGGCTGTAAAATTGGCCAATATCGTAGCATATAATAAAAATGAGATTGGAAAAATCCTATCCCTTGGAAAAAGAAAGGCATCCAAAATATTCAATGAGAAATTTAAGGATAGAATAAAGGACAAAAAATTCAACGACTATGCTGTTTATGTTCCATTTGGGGAAAATGGAGAGATATCTCCAACCATGTATTGGGCAATTGGAAACTTTATGCCATATCTTATACAGGGTAAGTATCTAACCTACTATGAATCAGGAGTATTCTTAGAACCAGAAGAACTTGCTGAGCGTAGTGTAGAGAGGATTATTGAAGAGATTACCTTAGAAAATCTTGGAATTTGTAGGTTTCAGAGGAAATGGATATCCCCGATTGTTGATAAACTTTTAAAGGAAGTTTGCAGTATCGATTTAAAATCTGCAATAGATGAATTAATTAAAGATATTTACGAGTATGATAAAAAATTGGGCTATCCTACACTTGAAAGTGAAAGGGTTAAAGATTTGATAATTTATGGATCTCGTGAGTTTGAGAATGAAAAATGGGCAAAGGAATTTGAAAAAGATAGAGAGAAAAAACTTAAAGAGTATATAAAAAGAGTGTTGGACAGATACAGTGAACTTCTTGGAATAGATTGGAAATAAATTTTTATTTGTATATTTTTTCAGCGTACTCCTTTACCATCCTCTCTGCGTCAAAGTATTCAACAATGTGGTTGACACAGTTTGCAACCTTTTCCCACCAAGCATCGGTATCATACATCTTAGATGCCTTTTCCAATTCCCTATACATACAATCCGCTTCATAGGCATCGTTAATATTTATTCCATCACCAATAGTAAAACTGTCATCTGGATACATCTCAACCCATTCTACATGCCAGCCATCCAATGTACTCATGTGTATTGAGCCGTTCATCGATGCCGTCATTCCAGATGTTCCTGAGGCTTCACAAGGTTTTCTTGGTGTATTTAACCAAATATCAGAGCCCATCTTTAGCAACTTACTCAACTTTAACTCATATCCAGTGAGTATGGCGGCATTTTTCATTTCCCTTGTTTTTGATACTATCCAGTTAAAGGTCATCTGTCCTTGTGAATCGTTTGGATGTGGTTTTCCAGCCCAAATTATTTGCATCTTGTTACTTTCTAACAACTTTCTTAATCTTTTTTCATCATACAACGGCAAATAAGGTCTCTTATACTCCACAAATCTCCTTGCCCACACAACGGTCATTATATTTGGATCAAAAATTTTTCCTGTCTGGTCTGCAACTTCCTCAAAAAGCATTTTTTTCAATTCCATTTTTCTCTCTCTCAATTTATCATAGTCGTAATTTTCCGCAGATTCTTTTATAATCTTGTCCTGCCAATAATACCTATCTTGAGCGTTTGTGATACTGATGATTTCACATTTGTCTTTTACCCAACTCCACATTTGTTCTACAGTTTTTTTATGTTGTTTAGAAACTGCATTTGCTCTTTTAGACATTCTTAATGCTGCAACGGTTAGATTAAATGGATTCCCCCCTAATTTTTCAGCAATTTTGATATCCACATTGCCGAAAAATCCCATGTTTTTGAGTAAATTTACATCCTGTGTTTCATTGCCTTCAGGCATTGGTGTGTGGGTTGTGAAAACCAAATGCTCCCTAACATAATCCAAACCATAATCTTCAAGCATTTTAAATGCAAGTGGTAACCCATGAGGCTCATTTAGGTGGAATAATTTGACATTTTCACATTCCTTAATAACCTTATACCCCCCAATTCCAAGGACTATTTCTTGGGCAATGTGTGTTAAGTTATTACTATCGTATAAATGATGGGATATTGTCCTTGAGAGGTAGTCATTTTCAGGAATGTCTGTTGTTAAAAAATATATTGGGCAAGTACCAAAAACATCTTCTTCAAGTTTGTAGACTTTAACCCAGACAGTGGCTCCATTTATAGTCACTGGGACTTTTAAGTCAATATCTGTCAAAAAATCATAATATTTTCTTACGTACTCTACTTTCATCCTTCCTTCCATATCTCTAACTTGGTCGTAATATCCATAACTCCAAAGTATGGAAACCCCAACCAAAGGCATATTTAATCTTTTAGCGGTTCTAAAATGAGAACCTGCTAAAAATCCCAGCCCCCCAGCGTATGTTTTTAATGGCTGATCTATGGCAAATTCCATGCAAAAATAAGCAGTCGATTTCATGCAGTTCAACCCCAAGTGATATTTTTATAATTTTTTATTTTTTATTTTTGCATAAATATATATATTTTGCAGTTTAAAATAATGATATACAATTTTTATAAAATTTAGATTTAAAATAATTTAAATGTGGGGTATTATGGGAAAAAATAAAATAAGTAAAAAAGATGTAATAGTGCCACTCGATGTTCCAGAATCTGCAAGAAAAAAGTACATAGAGAATTACTTAGAACTTACAAAAAATACTGGTAGGGTAATGTTGTTTGCTGGAGATCAGAAGATGGAACATCTAAACGATGACTTCTATGGGGAGGGAATAGCAAAAGATGACGCTGACCCTGAACATCTCTTTAGAATTGCCAGTAAAGCAAAAATTGGGGCATTTGCCACCCAATTAGGATTGATAGCGAGATATGGAATGGATTATAGGAAAGTACCGTATGTTGTTAAAATAAATTCAAAAACCAACCTGGTTAAAACATCCCAAAGAGACCCAATAAGTAGATCTTTGGTAGATGTAAAGGATGTTGTAGAGTTTCAGAACAATTCAGGCCTTAATATATTGGGAGTGGGATATACAATCTATCCTGGTAGTGAATATGAGGACATCATGTTTGCTGAGGCTTCGAGAATTGTATATGAGGCTCATAAGCATGGTTTGATAGCAATTATTTGGTCCTATCCAAGAGGTAAAGCAGTTAAGAATGAAAAAGACCCTCATTTGATAGCAGGGGCGGCGGGAGTTGCAGCATGCTTAGGGGCAGATTTTGTTAAGGTAAATTATCCAGAGTGTGAAAATGCAGGGGAGGCGTTTAAAGAGGCGGTATTAGCAGCAGGAAGAACAAAAGTGTTATGTGCTGGAGGACCAAGTGTGGATGTTAAGGCATTTTTGCAGAGGTTGTATGAGCAAATACACATTAGCGGTGCTGCAGGGAATGCAACAGGAAGGAATATTCATCAAAAACCTTTTGATGAAGCAGTAAGGATGTGCAATGCCATTTACGCAATTACAGTTGAAAACAAAACCGTTGAAGAGGCTTTAAAGATCTATAGGGGATAATCCTTAATTTTTCTTTTTTGCCAAATAATTAATTAATTCAAATTAATAAATAAATTCTACTAAAAAATAAATATGTTGTATTCTGAAATTATTTCACCATAATTTTTCATACGCTAATCACCTTCTTATCACACTCTACACCATAATAAACTTCATAAGGCGTCTTAAAATTAAGAGAACGATGTGGTTTTACTCGATTATACCAATCTACGAACTCTTCTAAACTATTGAACATATATAATCGATACTCCACCTTTCTATTTATCCTTTTAACTTTTCCTATTGTTTGGGATGTCTAAAGAGGTTCTTATATGCAAAATCCGATTTTCCAGTAGAAACTTCTGGAATTTAGATACCCCTCCTCTCGCAGGAACGAATTGAGTTCCATTATCGGTTAATAT
>NZ_AGJL01000025.1 GCF_000243455.1 Methanotorris formicicus Mc-S-70
ATCGAGTAAAACCACATCGTTCTCTTAATTTTAAAACTCCTTATGAAGTTTATTGTGGTGTAGAGTGTGATAAGGAGGTGATTAGCGTATGAAAAATTATGGCGAAATAATTTCAGGGTACAACACACACTATCAGTTTTAAAAAGTTTCATTCGAATTCAATGGTTGCTGGTGGCTTGTCTGTTATATCTAACACAACTCTTGCCACATTTGGAATTTCTGATGTTATTCTTTTGCTTATTCTTTTTAAAACGTCCCATGGGAGTTCTGGGACATGGGCAGTCATTGCATCAAGGGATTTAACAAACCTTAAGGCAACAACCCAATTGTAATCCCTAATATCTCCTTTAACCCCAGTTGCCTTTGTATCCAAAACTGCAGCGAAATATTGCCATAAATCCTTGTCCAATCCTGCTTTTTCTATCTCTTCCTCAACAATAGCATTTGCCTCCCTACAGATGTTTAATTTTTCCTCTGTAATCTCTCCCAAAATTCTAACTGCCAAACCTGGGCCTGGAAATGGTTGCCTATATACGATTTTATCTGGCAATCCTAATTCTTTTGCTAAGAGTCTAACCTCATCCTTATATAAATCCCTCAACGGTTCTACAACCTCTAAAACCATTCCTCCTGGCAGTGCAATGTTGTGGTGGGTTTTTATCTTCCCTTCACTTTCAATCCAATCTGGTGCTATGGTTCCTTGGACTAAAACTTCTTCTCCATTCTCCCTTGCAACTTCCTCAAAAACCTCAATAAACACCCTTCCAATAATCTTTCTCTTCTCTTCTGGGTCAGTAACTCCCTTCAATTCATTTAAAAATCTCTCTTTTGCATCAATACATTTGAAATTTAATCCCAGTTGGTCTCTGAAAATTTTTGTAACCTCTTCTGGCTCTTTCTTCCTCATCAATCCTGTATCAACAAAAACTGCCAAAAGTTTATCTCCAATTGCCTTATGTGTCAACACTGCTGCAACTGAACTATCTACTCCTCCACTCAGTGCGATAATTGCCTTTCTGTTTCCAATTTGCTCTTTTATTTCTTTTATGCTTTCCTCAATAAACTTCTTTGGGTCAAACATATTTTACCTCCCAATTTTTAGAATAACCTAAACAACAATAAAAACAAAATTTAACATTTTTACAAAATCATATATAATTTATTTTGAGTTTTGTAATTTTTTATTGTTGATTTTATTATTCCTATTGTTTTTACTGTTTAAATACTTAAAGGCATTTTCTGACAATCGTCTGGCTAAATTTTCAGGTACTTTTTCACCATTTTTATATAAAAACTCTGCAATACTTGCAGATAATAGAAAAATCGCTGCCCTTTGTTCAACTTTTAATTTATGGATGTAGTGGGGTTTTATATCTAACTTTTCATAAATTTTTAAGTATTCAGAGTCGTAACAATCGTCATCAAGTAATTCTCTAACAACATGAACAAAAAATTGATGTAATTCCATTAATTGTTCTTTGTGCATTCTATCCCCATTTTACTAAATAATTAAGTAGAATATTGCAAATAACCTTAATTTAGGATTAATAACTTATTTTCAAATTTAAAAGAAATAATGTTGAATAATTACAAAGAATTTACAAACAATCAAAATTGTTCTATAGTGCAATACAAATAATTGTTAAGTAGGTGATATATATTTTTAACTCTCTGGGAAAATTTAAAAGAAAAGGTTTTTTTATCCTTCTAAAAGTTTGATAACCTTTTCCTCAATATCATCAACAGGTTTATTTAAAATTCCTCCCAATGCTTCAGCAAATATTCTTACATATTTCATAACGTATTTTTTCTTTTTCTCTTCTTCTATTTCTCTTCTAATCCTTGATAAATGCTTTTCCAAATCCCTACCGCAAATCATCAACGCCTGCCTTATTTCATTAAATATCTCTTCATTTTCATTTTCACTACACGCTACTGCCTGTTTTCCAGCAGAAGTGTATGGGACGTGTGTAGAGATTAGGTTAATAAATACTGTCATTGGTATGTCCTCTCCCCTAAGTCCATATCTCTTCCAATTAATACTTTTAACTGCCTTGGTTAATCCACACCCGCCTGTGTCAAACAATAGAGGGACATGGTTTGCGAATCTCATAATCTCCATTTTTCTACCTTCATCAGACTGCCTTCCGGATTCCCCACCATACGCTATCGCTACTTCAACAGCGAAAGGAATTCCTCCTTTGTAGGTTTTTGGATTTCTCGTTATTGCCTTAACAAAGTTGGGGTTTAGTAGGGACTCGAGGGATTTTTCAATATTCTCTGCTCCTATAGGTCTTAGACCACTTGTTGAAGGTGCTATGAAGTCCATATCTTGGAGGCATCTTACAATAATTTCTGCATCTTCCCAACCCAATTCTTTAGGGTTCTTTGACAATATATTTTTAATTTCCCCTTTGAATTTTTCCAATTCTTCATCTGAAATCATTCCTTTTTCTTTTAATGCATTTACAAACTCTTCTGGTGATTTTGTTATATTTTTTAATTTCTTTCTAAATTCCTCCATAGTAGATGCAGATAGGAAATTCTTCTCTGCATAATCTATGAAGTTTTCCGGCTTTTTCTTGAAATGGTGTTTTATCTCCTTTATCTTCCCTTCATCAAATTTGTTAAACAGATACTCCATTATCATATACTTTAAAACAAACCTTTTAAGTTCATCCAAACTTTCTGGTAGGAAGTTTATAACATCTTTTAATTGCTTTATTTCTTCATCGTCAATATATTCTTTAAACTTTTCAATATAGTCATCAATATTGATATTTAAGTAACAATCTACTACAATACTCCAAAATACGCTGTTTCTGTAATTTTCCAATAATTTATCCCTCAACATGTAATTTTCTAAGTCTTTAATTCTTTTAGATGAGAATCTTGAGAGTTCTTGAACAAGCATACTTGAAACTCTTTTTGCCTGAGTTTTTCTTGATATATAGAGGAATTCATCAGGTGTTAAACCATGTGGATGTGGTTTCATCTCTTCTGGTCTTTTTGGGATTTCATGGGATACTCTATCAAATACTATGGTATCCTCTGGGTCTTTTAATGTTATCTTTGCATGTGGAGTTGCTAAACTAATTCTTCTTAAGTATTCATAAGGTCCATATTCTCCCCTGTTGTAAGTGACCTCCTTGAATTCTCCCCCAACCCTAGTTCCTCTCCAATTTCCAGGTCTTGTTTTGTGAGATACAACTTCACCTTCGTTTTTTTCAACACTCATCTTTATTTCCATTTCGTGGATTATGCCATCTCCAGTTGAAGTTATGATTTTTAATGGTTTCCCTGTGGTCATTTGAGCAAACAACAAAACCCCTGCTGCCCCTATACCCTGTTGTCCTCTTGATTGGACAAGCCTGTGCATCTTAGAACCAGCGAGCATTTTCCCAAAAACCTTTGGAACAAACTCAGGTGGAATTCCGGGACCGTTATCTTCAACAGTAACCTTGTAGTGGTCAGTTCCTAACTTCTCTATTTCTACTTTAATATCTGGTAAAATCTCTGCCTCTTCACATGCATCTAAACTATTCGTTACTAATTCATGGATAATTGTGGTCATACTTCTTAATTTTCCACTGTATCCAAGCATATGCCTATTTTTTCTAAAAAATTCTGCTACTGAATGTTCTTTAAATTCTTCAAATAGATTTTCTGCCATATCATCACCATAAGTATATGGGTTATGAATTATAAAAATAACAAAATTAAACCAATTAAAACTAAACCTATATAGCATAAATAATTAATGGTTTGCAAACGATATAACTTTTGGTGTTATAAGAGATTATGACTCAAATTGGGGACATAGCATGTTTTTTGAAAATTTAATAATAATTATCCTTCTTTCAAAACTCTCAAAATAGAAAAATAAATTCCCCTAAAATTTTATAAACTAATGAATTGTTTTGTAATCTACCTACAACTGAATTCAACTCTTCCTAAAATTGTAGTTATTGTTTAATGGGCTAATTACGTTCTATATTGACAATAAGAAGCATGATAATGGCTCCAATTCATTTAATAAATTTTAAATAATACTGTAATGTTATTTAGAAATAAATGTTGTTAAGTTGATAATTGGGTTGGAGGTAATAAAAAATGGAGAACCTGAAAAAAATAAAAGTTAAGGACATTATGACAACTGATGTTATATATGCATCACCGAAGGATAATGTTATAGGTGCTTTTGAAATCCTCCTAAAAAATAAGATAAGTTGTCTTCCAGTGGTTGATGAAAATAAAAAGGTTATAGGCATTATGACAACGACTGACATAGGATACAACTTAATTATTGATAGATATACACTTGAAACCACTGTTGGGGATGTTATGACAAAGGAGGTTATAACAATAACACCAGAGGAATCCATTGCTGATGCAATAAAAAAGATGGATGTTTATGGAAATAGTAAAGAAATCATAAATCAATTGCCTGTTGTTGATGAGGAGGGAAAATTGATTGGTATAATTTCTGATGGGGACATAATAAGGGTTTTATCAAAAATATTGAAGGAAAAATAAAGAAAAAATAAAAAAGATTAAGGATTATTCCATTGGCAAGATTCCCAGTTCTCTACACTCTTTTATATCAATTATTTGTCCGTTCCATGGGTCATCATCGGTTAAAGCATCCCAATTTGCTTCAAGTTCCTCATTTCCATAACGTAACGCATCTTCAAAATCTGCATTTCCAACCATTGTAGTTTCTAATGCTTCAATATAGTTTCCACTTCCATCAACATCCCATGCCACAAATGCATGGTCTGAAAGTAAAACAATATAGGGATGCATTCCTAATGCCTCAATAGCAGAAGCAAATACTACTGAACCATCTATACAATTTGCAGATTTTAGTTTTAATGTTTCTTTTGGCAGCCTTACTTTTTGAACATAATCTTTCCCATAAGCATTGGATACATCTACATAACTTACTCTATAATCATATTTTAGGGCATCATATATTGCTTTTATTTGTGAATTAACATCCTTATCTTGATAGCCACTTAATGATTTTTCAGGATGTCTTTCTTTTGCTTTGCTTAACAATTCCATTATTGCATCATCTTTTGGTGTTACAAAAACTGCTATGTATTCATTTATTGAATTATAATTTCCTTTATCATCCTTAACTGCCCAAACCATTGTATCCATTGGATAAACGTCGATCATTTCAGTTTGCTCATCATAAGTTTTCCATTCTCCATTATCATCATATTCAATTTTATAATGCAAACTGAATTTTGTTTTTGTTTTTATTTGTTTTATTTTGTCTTTTATTAATGGTATTGTTTGGTTAATTTCTTTTGTTTCTCCGGGCATTATTGTTTCTGTTGTTATTGCTTTATTGCTGTATCCTTGATATTCTGATATTAATCTTATTGTTATTGGATTTTCTCCATTATTGGTTATTTTAAATGTTATGTCTGGCTCTCCAAGTTCATAAAATACATTGTAAAATGCCAATGGATAAGGTTCATAATAGGTTGTTGAAATTTCTAAATTGGCAACTTCAACATTATTCTGAGATTTTTCATTAAATTGTAAAGGAGACGATTTTATAGGACTTAATGCATTTTCATCAGTATCTACAGAGACGAATTTAAACGATACCTGTGCATCTTCTTCTCCATTATTTATTATCACAATATAAGATGTTGGTGGAACTATTCCTTCCCCAATAAATGACAGTATATCCTGCCTTGAAAGTTCGGGGAAATAGTAGAATTCTTTTCCATTTTGTAAGGCATTAAATTCATTCTTTGATGGAACTACATATACAGTAATTGGTTTATCACTTTCTATTTGAAATTTTATATGTTGGTTTTTTGAAGCATCACTTAATTGTGTAAAATACAATACCCCCACTTCTTACAACTGATTTTTCTAAGTTTGCATTATCCAAAGATAAAACGTCTCCATAATTTTGGATTTCTCCTTCACTTGAACTCTCATTTATACAGCCCGATAGTGCTACAACCAAAGAAAGTAATAATGCCCCTATCCATTTTTTCATAATATTCCCTCATTTAATTAAGTAAAAAATATATACTAAAAATTTGAAGAATTTTGGATATGTAAATCTTTATGTTTAAAAAAATAAGTTACATTTCCATAGTATTAAACTCTTTAATCCACTCAACATCTCCCCTTAAAACACACCTTGCAACAGACACAAAATCAGCATATTTTAGCATATTTTTTGCATCTTCAATAGAATTTACCGAGTTATTTCCAATAATAATCTTGTCAGGGAAATTTTTGCTTATCTCTTTTAATGCTTCCATATCTGCATAATCCTTTCCTGGATTGAAGCAATCAACATGAATCCCATCAAAATAATCCTTTGTGTAGTTTAAGGTTTTTATCAACTCATACAACCCAACAAAATTAGCCCTTACCTTCAAAAATATTGGAGTGTCTAAATCTTTCACCCCAATGAGATAACTCTTCAATAACTCCTTATTTTTTAAAAGTTCCTGTCCAATTCCTAAATTGGTTATTTCCTTTTGCCTACAATGACAATTTAACTCAATGATGTCGGCATGTTTTGATATTATTTCCAATCTCTCCAAACTCTCATCTAAATTTTTAAACCTAACATTTACAGAAACTAAGGCATCACTTTCCTTCGCTTTATTTATCTCATTCCTAATAATGTCTCCAAAATCCTCCAAATTATAAATGAATTCCTCCCTACCTCTTTTAACAATATCCCTACTTGCATTTAATGTGTCTTCATCCAAACTATATGCCCCAATGGTTACAATTCCAAACAAACCTTTAAATTTTCTGCAAAAATCCCCATCAGTTATTCCTGCCATTGGAGCAAGGATTATTTTTTTATTTAAACTTCTGATTTTTTCAATTTTCTCATCCTTCCCCATGAATTCCACCAAATTAGATAAAGTGATGTTTAAATTAATCCGTTATAATTTGTCGCTTTTGTAGGGGTGATAAGATCTCACACCCCTCCTGCTTTAAAGTGCAAACTTGCCTTCCTGTTTTCCCTGCTCTTATAAGTTCTAATCCAATATCTGCCAAATTGGATGCATCTTCAGCCGTCTTCCCAATACCGATTCCTGCCTTTAATTCAACTCCACATTTTTCTTTTATTTTTTCAAAAACACTTAAAAAATCATCCTCACTCATCCCATTACATGGGCACATGAAGTTATCTCCACCAATAAAGAATAACATGGCATCATATTTTTTCAACTCTTCCATCAACATCAACTTTACCTTATTAACATTAATATAAGTGTCATAGGCAGATTCCAAATCCGTTAATCTTTCGGTGATGTTGTTTATATCAATATGTGCCAATTGGACATAACCATCCATAACCAATTCATTTGCAACATCTAAAACTTCTCTCCTACCCTCATCCTGAGCACTACCGTGTTCTTGAAGTTTTTTTGTTGCCAATTTTTGTGCCTTGTAGGGTGTTTTACTTGATGCTATTGCCATGCTTATCGTTATTGGATACCTGTTTTTTATGCTATCTTGGATTTTTTGGTGGGTTAATAGATCAATCCCATTTGTTATTGCTATTAGGTTGTCAAACCTTGTGTAAAACACAAGCCCCTTATGCATCCCAAACATAAGGTTTAAATCAGCATACAACCTTGCTTGTAGTGCCTGTAAATCACTTTCTCTTCTTGGTTGTGGTGTGACAGTCCATGGTCCATAGTTGTCTATTTGGATGACTGTTATTTGAATCATTTTCCCATCTCGCCAAATTTTCTGCTTTTTATGTCCCACAAAATACGTAATTTAAATTTTTATTTTTCATATTTTTAAATTTTTCATGGAACAGATATTTATTGATATCTATTGCATCTGCATTTATCCATATATTTATTTATTTGCTTTTATTAATATATTAATCAAAAATAAAAATAAAAACGCTCATCTTCAAGTATCATTACCTAACATGATTATAAGTAATTCAGAGAACCAATTCGATTTATAGTTGTATATAAATGTATAGAAGTTTACATATGGGTGGAGATTTTTTCGACTAATGCCTCGATGTTTTCTTAGATAAGGTTTGATTATCGAATGGAAGCATTCGCAGTTATATTCCGTTAGAGTATTCCCTCGATGCGTGATTAACTGTTAAATGATTAGAAATCTTTTTATGTAAAACATCTCTCCTAAAGGTAAGATGAGCGAAATAAAAAATAGAAGAAATTTACTCCAATCCAAGTTTTTTCAACAATGGATCTACTGGAATGAAGTGGACATTAACTGCAACATCTTTTGCTTCCATCCCAAATGCCAAACCTAACAACTGGCTCAAGTGTAAAACAGGAAACCCAAATTCAACTCCAAACTTCTCCTTTATCTCAATCTGCCCTCTATCAAATTGTAAGTGGCAGAATGGACAGACGTTAACTACACAATCAGCCCCTGCTTTAACCATATTTTCAAGTTTTTCTTTTGTCATATCTAATGCAAGTGTTAATTCTCTTGCTCTAACTCCACCTCCTGCTCCACAGCACATCATTTTGTCTCTGTAATCAACAGATTTTGCTCCAGTTGCCTCAACAATCTCATCCAACATTGTTGGTCTCTCTGCTGAACCAAGCCCTTTAACATCTGTTGGTTTTAAGAAGTGGCATCCGTAGTGGACTCCAACATTTATGTTTAATGGCCTTACAACATTCTCAGCAATCTTATCTAAACCAATGTCGTTGTAAATTACCTCTGCAAAGTGCCTTACATGAACGGTTCCTTTGTATTGCTTCCCAATTTTGTCTAATTTTTCATTTACAAGGTCCAATGCCTCTTTGTTGTCATGCAATAAGTGTGCTGCCTCAAATAATGAACCATAACATCCATTACAAACGGTTATTATGTCAACTCCAAGTTCTTCAGCAATGCAGAGGTTTCTTGCTGCCAATGTAAGCCATGTTTTTTGGTCGAATGAACCAAATACCCCTGGAGCAGGACAGCAACTTGCTCCTGGCATATCAACGAGTTCAACTCCAAGTTTTTCCATTACAGTTTTTGTCGCTGCTTCAACTCCTGCGTATCTGTTTGGCATAATACACCCTAAGAAAAATGCAAATTTCATCATATCACCATATTTTTATTTTTTTATTATTTATTCCAAATCCATCTTTTCCCAGTTAAATCCAATTAACTTATCAAATTCTAATTCTTTAACGAGTGTTCTAATTTCTTCTAAATCCTTTTCGCTAAATTGTGCAATTGGTGCTTTCTCTGCTAATCCAATTGATTTCCTCAATTCTGCTGTGTCTTTGTTTGCAGGAACTGCATGACCAAATCTTAAAACAAGTGATGCTGTCTTTTTGTGAGCAGGAGCCATAAAGCCCTTCTTAGCAGCAAGGTTTCTTACTGTTTTAATGATTTCTGTAACTTTAACATCCCTTGGACATCTTTCATAGCATGTATAGCAAGTTGTGCATCTCCAGATGTCATCACTCTCTAAAACACTATCCAATCCAAGTAAAACTTGTCTGAGAACTTTTCTTGTTCTGTATGCCGTTCTTCTACCACTTGGGCAACTTCCAGTACAAGTTCCACATTGGTAGCATGCTTTAATAGATTTAACAACATCTTCTCCAGGAACCGGAATTCCTGTTTCAATAACTTCATTTACAAAGTTTTTATTTACATTTTCCATGTTTATCATCACTATCACCTTTAGAGTAAATGGTGTATTGCATGCTTATATCTAACACCATTATTTAATATACCATTATTATTGGATGTCATTTATTATACATTTGTATAATACCTTTTTTAATATAATTGTTTGCATTATAAATGACTACAAACTTAAATTTGTTTAAAAATTGCAAAAGGGATATCATGAAGATTTATGTGAAATATGATGATGTTGAGAGGGTAATTGAAATTGAAAAAGGTTCAAAAGTTAGGGATTTGTTGAAAAAATTGAATTTGAGAAATGTTATAGTCATGAGAAATGATGAATTCCTGTTAGATGATGACGGACTAATGGAAAATGACAACATAAAAATTATAAAAGTTTCATCTGGAGGATGAGTGATTTATTTAATGACCTTTACTTTATCCCCATCCAATTCAACTATCATGATATCTTGATTTCTATATATGCCATTAATCACAGATAAAACACATGCTTTTGTACCATTTCTATCAGAACCTGCAAGAACAAGGATATTGTATTTTGGATTGTATGGATTTTTTATGAGTTGTATTACTCCTCTATTTTTACCTGGATTGTTGTTGTCGATTTTTATCTTTAACTTATCCTTTATTTGATTGGTCATTTTATTTGAAACTGGTCCTCCAATTAGTATTAAGTCAGAATCTACATTTAAGGAGTTATCGTCATCCAAAACATCTTTACATCCAAAGTAAAATGTTGCATTTTTGTATTTTTTATTACAATGGAATACGTATGTTTCATTATCTTCTTTTACTCCCCATATATCGTCTCCAAGGTATTGAATGTCGTCTACTTCCTTTTCATAATTATTGGTGGATTTTACCCTAAATATGGTTATGTTTCCAATACTATCAACATATATATTAAAATTCATAATTTTGAAGTTTTCTGGAAGTTTTTCTGGAGATTTACACTCTAATTCAATTTTATTATCTCTAATATAAACAATAAAATCCCTATTTAGTGGAAACCCCTCCCCATCAACTAATTTTATGGCGTCAAATATTCTAAAATTAAAATATATTTTTCTTAAACTTTCATAAGTTCCATTGTATATGATTCCAATGTCTGAGTCTTTAACTTGGTGGTATTCATTTTTTTTCAATTTAGGGCTTTCAATAAGTTTATTGTCTTTGTATATATCCGCTATGAGTTCATTATTATCAAAACTTACAGCCTTAAGGATAATTTTATAGTTTTTATATTCAAATGATTCGTTAGTTGTTACATTTTTTACTTCTTTCCCAAGTATTAAGGTATATTTATCATAGTCTAATATCTTATATGATTTTCCAAATAATTCAACCTCTTTATTCTTTTCAAAGTTCATTTCTTTTTCATAAACTAAACTTTTATATTTTATACCCTTGTTTTTTTCAAATTCAATCGTTAATGTTTCCCCATTTTCACCAATTATTAGTTTGTTATGTGCTGGAGCGTAATAAACCTTTATATCTGTTATATCTACATGATTTCCATCAACGGTTACTTTTTTGTTTGAATACATGTTGTCCATTAGTAGTTTTGCATAATTATAGTCAATACTATTTTTATTTGCTACAACTACTGCATTTGTGGGAAATGCATGACAAAATGACATAAGAACAAATATAAAAAATAAGACCTCCAACTTTTTGATGTCCATACAACCACCTATACCAAGTTTTTTATAATTTTGTTAATACTATAATACTTATGGTTTTTTATTCTTTATTTTTCTTTATTATAAATATAATGGTGAGGTCAATGGATAGATTAAAAAAAGAACTCATAGAACTTTTAAAAGAGGTTGGTTGTATAAAATTTGGAGAATTTATCTTAGCATCTGGAAAAAAGAGTCCTTACTACATCGATATAAAAAAAGCAACCACAAATCCAAAAGTGTTAAAATGCATTGCAAAACTTATAAAAGAGCATATAAAAGATGAGGATGTTAAGGTTGCTGGTGTTGAGTTGGGTTCGGTTCCAATAGCAACAGCGGTGTCCATAGAAACTGATAAAGATTTATTGATAATTAGAAAAAAACCAAAGGACTATGGGACTAAAAATAAAATTGAAGGGGAGTTGAATAAAGGAGATAAGGTTATAGTGGTTGAGGATGTAACCACAACTGGTGGAAGTGTTATTAAGGCAGTTAATGAAATTAGGGAAAATGGAGGAGTTGTGGAGAAGGTATTTGTTGTTGTTGATAGATTAGAAGGGGCAAAAGAGAACTTAAAGAATGTTGATGTTGAATTAATCCCATTGGTTACAATTGAAGATTTGGGGGTTAAAAGAGATTAAGGGGATTGTAATGTTAATCAGACCAAGAAGATTGAGAAAAAACCAAAAAATTAGAGATTTAGTGAGAGAAACAACATTAACAAAAAATGACTTAATAATGCCGATATTTGTAGATGAAAATTTGAAAGGTAATGAAAAGAAGGAAATTCAATCAATGCCAAATCAATATAGGTTTAGTATAGAGGGATCTGTTGAGGAAGCAAAAGAAATTGCCGATTTAGGCATTCCAGGGGTTATTTTATTTGGGATTCCGAAGCACAAAGATGAGGTTGCATCATCTGCTTATGATAAAAACGGAGTTATCCAAAAAACCATAAGATGCATTAAGGATGAGTTAGGAGATGAACTTTTGGTTATTGCTGATGTCTGCTTATGCGAATACACATCTCACGGACATTGTGGAATTGTTAGAGATGGAAAGATATTGAACGATGAAACGTTGAAGATTTTGAGTAAGATTGCTTTATCCTATGCAGAGAGTGGAGTTGACATTGTAGCCCCATCAGATATGATGGATGGGAGAGTTAGGGCAATTAGAGAAACCTTAGAAAAGCATGGATTTGATGATGTTACTATAATGAGTTATGCGGCAAAATATGCATCATCCTTCTACGGGCCATTTAGGGATGCAGCAGAGAGTGCCCCAAAGTTTGGGGATAGGAAGAGTTATCAAATGGACATTGGGAATGCAAGAGAGGCAATGAAGGAGATTAAATTGGACATTGAGGAAGGTGCAGATTTAATACTTGTAAAACCTGCATTACCTTATTTAGATATAATAAGGATGGCAAAGGACAGGTTTGATGTCCCTATTGGCGGATATTGTGTTAGTGGAGAATACGCAATGGTTGAAGCAGGTGCAAGAAATGGATGGTTGAATAGAGAAGGTGCAATATTTGAAACATTGTTGTGTATAAAAAGGGCTGGGGCAGATTTTATAATAACATACTGGGCAAAGGAAGTAGCATCACTTCTATAAGATTTTTTTATTTTTTGCAATTAGAATAGTTAGTAATAATACAAATAAACCAAATTTGTACTTAAGAAAGATTTATATATGTTAAATTATAGAGTGCTTCCAAGTATAAAACACAAATTTTAATGATATATTATGAATTGCTTGTTATTTGGTGAATAAAATGGATGTAGATAAATTAAAGGAAAAAATACTATCAAAAATTTCAGAAGAGGAATTAAATAAAATGGTAAGTGAAAAGATAGAAGAATTTGGTGGATTGTTGAATGAAGAAGGTGCTATTTCATTAATTGCAAAAGAAATGGGGATTGAATTTGATTTGGAAGAAGAGGAGTATGAATTTACAATAAATGATATAACAGAAGGACAGAGAGACGTGGAGATAACTGGGAGGATAATGAACATCTCTGAAATTAGAACATTTAAAAGAAAGGATGGAACTGAGGGAAAGTTGAGATCCATTGAAATAGCAGACAATACGGGGGTTATAAGGTTAACATTATGGGATGATAAGGTAGAGTTGGCAGAAGATTTAAATGTTGGAGATGTTGTTAAAGTGGAAAAGGCATACTCAAGAAAATGGAGGGATAGAATTGAATTAAACAGTAGTGCAGATACGAAAATATATAAACTTACAGACTATGATGAAGAAAAGTATCCACAAATAAAAGAAACCTACAAAATTTCAGAACTAAGTCCAAATACAACAGGTAAATTTGAAGGAGGAGTTGTGGCATCTTATGGGGTTAGGGAATTTGATAGAAGGGATGGAAGTAAAGGGAGATTAAAATCATTCATATTAAGGGATGACACAGGAAGTATAAGGGTTACGTTGTGGGATGACATGTCGGATATTGAAATAAACAGGGGGGATTATGTAAGAGTTGAGGGGTATGTTAGAGAGGGGCCTTATGGTTTGGAGGCAAGTGCAAACTCCATAGCGATATTGGAAAAAGGAGAAAAAACAATAAGTAAAGAAGTGGATATAGAAAATCTCCCACATTATGAAAATGAAATTGTAACTGTTAAGGGTAGAGTGATGAGTATAGGCAGTAAAAAAACCATAGACTTTGGAGATTCAACTGCAGAGGTTCAAGAACTTTACTTAGAGGATGAAACTGGAAGGGTTAGGATATCATTTTGGAGAGATAGGACAAATTTATTGAATAGTATAAATGAGGGAGATTTGGTAAAGATTACAAACTGTAAGGTTAAATTATATGTAGATAGGGAAGGATATCAAAGGGTTGATTTAATAGCAACTCCTGAAACTGAAATTGTGAAGGATGAGAGTATATCTGCCCCGGAATATAAGGAGAATCTCTGTAAAATAAGGGATATACTTGAAGGAAATGTTGATAGGGATGATATTACAGTAGTTGGGAGGGTTTATAGGGCATTTGAAATAAATGAATTTGAGAGGGAAGGTGGCATAGGTAAGGTCAGAAATGTTATTATTGAAGACGAAACTGGAAGAATTAGATTGGTTTTGTGGGATGAAAATGCAGAGTTGGATATAAAAGAAGGTGATGTTGTAAAGGTTGTCCATGGGTATGTTAGGGAGAGGGGGGAGTATGTTGATTTAAACATAGGAAGATTTGGAAGGGTAATTGTAAATCCAGAGGGTGTAGCAATTAAATCAAACAGGAAGTTTATTGCTGATGTTGAAGATGGGGAAAATGTTGAGATTAGGGGATCTATAGTGGATTATGTAAAGCAAGGATTTATTCTGTACCTGTGCCCAAATTGTAGGAGGAAAGTCGTGGCTGTTGATGACATCTACTCATGCCCAGAGTGTGGAGATGTAGTTCCAGATGAAGTTTTGACGTTAACTTTGGTTGTAGATGATGGAACTGGAACAATAACATGCAGATTATACAATAGAAACGTTGAAAAACTAACAAAAAAGAGTAGAGATGAGTTGATCAATTGTGATATTGGCATAATGGAAGAACTTTTAGGAGAGGAGTTTGTATTTGAAGGGGTTGTTAAAAAGAGAGATAACTTAGAGATGAATGTAAAAAATATTAGGGAGATAGATTTAGATGAAGAGATAAATATCATTAAAAGTATGTAAATTAAAATTTTTGGTTATTTGCAAATTTGACATCTATTAATTTTTTAATAAAGTAAGTCCGTGATGCTAATGGACGCAATTATTATTGAAGTGATAAGGAACTCCACATCATACATAGCAGAAGAGATGGGGATTGTTTTAAGAAATACAAGTTATTCTCCAAATATTAAGGATAGGTTGGATTTTAGTTGTGCTATTTTGTCATCCAACGGAGAGTTAATTGCCCAAGCAGAACACATTCCAGTGCATTTAGGAAGCATGGCTATTGGAGTTAGGAATATCATTGATTATTTAAGCAGAGAAAGTATAGACATTGAAAAAAATGATGTCATCATTGTTAACGATCCATACATAGCAGGAACGCATTTGAATGATATAACTCTTTTAAAGCCAATATTTTATGATGATATAGTAGGATATGTTGCAAATAAGGCACATCATGTTGATGTTGGTGGAAAGGTTCCAGGGAGTATAAGTAGTGATGCAAAAGAACTCTACCAAGAGGGGTTAATAATTCCTCCATCAAAACTCGTTGAGGATGGGGAACTTAACAAAGAACTTCTAAAATTAATAACGTCCAATGTAAGGGTTCCAAAATTTACAGTTGGGGATTTAAAAGCCCAAATATCCTCATTAAATATTGGTGTTGAGAGGATTTTGGAGTTGATGGATAAATACACTTGCAGGGATGTTGTTGAATCTTGGAGAAGGAGTTTAGATTATGCTGAAAATTACTTAAAAACAAAGATTAAAGATATCCAATGCACCTGTGAGGGGGTTGATTATCTCGAGTATAAAGATAAATTGATAAATATAAATGCAAAGATTGAGATAAATAAAGGTAAAATAAAGGTTGATTTTACTGGAACCCACAGGCAAATTGATGCCCCACTGAATGCAGTTTATGGAGTTACCGTTGCATCAACATCATTTGCATTAAAGTCCATCATAGACCCAGAGATGCCAATGAACCATGGTATTTTTAGGGTTGTTGATATAGTTGCCCCAGAAGAAACAATAGTTAATCCAAAAAAACCCGTTCCTGTAGCAGCTGGAAATGTTGAGACATCTCAAAGGATTGTTGATGTCATCTTTAAGACATTATACAACATCTTCCCAGATAGGGTTCCTGCAGCATCAAATGGAAGTATGAACAATGTAGTTATTGGAGGCAAAGGATGGGCATTTTATGAAACCATTGGAGGAGGATTTGGAGGAAGATGTAATAAGGATGGTGTTGATGGAGTGCATGCAAACATGACAAACACATTAAACACTCCAATTGAGGTTATAGAGAATGAATATCCAATTTTGATTCTTGAGTATTCTTTAAGGAAAGATTCTGGTGGCGCTGGAAGGTATAGGGGCGGTTTAGGGATAAGGAGAGTTTATAAGGTTCTTTCAGATTGTACGTTATCTTTAATTGCTGAGAGGATAAAAATCCCTCCTTGGGGAGTTAATGGCGGTTGTAATGGCTCTCCAGGGGAGCATTATATTATTAGGGAGGATAAAAAAATCCCACTATCTGGAAAGGATACAGTAACGTTAAATAGCGGAGATGTTGTTGTTATAAACACACCTGGTGGTGGAGGCTACGGCTCCCCAAACCAAAGAGATATGGATTTGATTTTAGAGGATATGGAAAATGGAAAAGTATCTGTTGATTCTGCATCTCGTGAATATGGATTCAAAAAGTAACCATAAATTCTAATATATGAATTAAATAGGAAAATTATAAAAAACTCTGTTAAATATTATATTCCGGATTATTATTAAAATTAATAAAAAATTTAAAAATTTATAACTTAGGAGGGTTGGTGGAATTGAGCAACGACGATGAGCAATCCCCACTGTCGCGGATTTCTAAGATATTTAAAGAATTTAAATTTGAATTAAATGAAACAAAACTTAGATATGTTGTTAGAGGGATTATAGATGGTTCGTTATCCACTTTAGGCGTTGTTATTGGAGCAAGTGGGGGAGATTCTTCATTAATCATCGCCGCTGGTATTGGTGGAGGTATTGCAAATGGTCTCTCAAATGTGCTTGGTGCCTTGACTGCTGAAAAGGCATCCTTGGAAAGAGAGAGGGAAATACAAGAAAAATCTTTACTAAAAGAAAATGGATATTTAAAAAAGACGGTATTTTACAAAAAGGCAGTACATGAAACAATAGTATGTGGATTTGTGGATGGAATATCAACCATGCTTGGTTCTATGCTTCCAGTTGTGCCATTCTTTGTATTCAATCCAAAAATGGCAGTAATTGTTGCTATAGTAATAACGCTTGCAATATTATTTGCACTTGGAATATTCATTGGAAGAATATCAAG
This sequence comes from Methanotorris formicicus Mc-S-70, assembly GCF_000243455.1. NCBI lineage: Archaea > Methanobacteriati > Methanobacteriota > Methanococci > Methanococcales > Methanocaldococcaceae > Methanotorris > Methanotorris formicicus. The sequence goes on from NZ_AGJL01000025.1 coordinate 17,366, forward strand.
AGAAAATCTTGTAATCGCTGGACTAAAGATGGTTATTGGTGGGGTTTTAGTTACATTGGTTGGATTTGCAATTGAAAGAATCTTTGGATAAAGGGAGTTTTATGGACAGTAAGGAGTTATTCAAAAAACTAAAAAAAGAGGCAAGGGAATTTAGTATATTTGACATGATGAAGGCAAGATGTTTCATGGAGAACGATGCAAAATATCTTCCCCCCCAATATAGAAACGAATTTTTAGAATCACTTGGAATGTATTTTTATAACATTTTAAATGAGATTAAGAATAAAGATGAAAGTTCAATTGAATCTTATGAAATTGATGAAGAAAAGTTAAAAAGATTGATTGGCAGGATAGAAAGTTTTAAGAAAATGAACAGTGAAAATGAAAATGCGTTTATAAGGTTGTCTAAGATTATAGCCCCATATTTAATTTTTATCGTGAAAAAGCCGATCCATCCTGAAAATTTAGTATTTCCCGGAAAAAAGAAAATTATAAAAAAGGGAAATACTTATTACTGCCCAGTTAAAAGTAAGCAAAAAAATGAATATTCACTATGTGAGTTTTGTGTATGTAGGGATATTAGCGAGTTAGAAAAATAATCTCATTCATCTTTCTTAAAATTTCATTAAAAAAGAATAAAGGTGAACAAATGAGGACAATAATAATTGGTAGTGGAGCAGGAGGACTAACAACGGCATCAACAATAAGGAAATATGACAAGGATATGGAAGTTGTTGTAATTACAATGGATAAGTATGTTGCATATTCACCATGTGCAATACCTTATGTTATTGAGGGAGAGATAAAGTCATTTGAAGATATAATAATGCATACACCAGAGGATTACAAAAAAGAAAGAAATATTGATATTATAACAGAAGCAAAGGTTGTTGATGTAAATTCAAAGGAAAATAAGGTTGTTTATGAGAAGGATGGGGAGAAGTTTGAATTAGATTATGATTACCTTGTTCTTGCAACAGGAGGAACGCCATTTGTTCCACCAATTGAGGGGAAAGATTTGGAAGGAGTCTTTACAGTTAGAACTGTTGAAGATGGGATGAAAATTGATGAATATGCAAAGAAATCAAAGAGTGTTGTTGTTGCAGGAGCGGGAGCAATTGGATTAGAGATGGCTTATGCATTCAAAAAGAGGGGTTTAGACGTTACAGTTGTAGAGATGGCTCCGCAGATATTACCGAGAGCCTTGGATCCCGATATGGCTGAGAAGGTTAAGGAATATTTGGAAAAAGAGGGCGTAAAAATTATTTTAAACAAGCCAGTTGAGAAGATCGTTGGTAAGGATAAAGTTGAAGGCGTTGTTGTTGGCAATAAGATTATTGAAGCAGATATGGTTATTATGGCAACTGGTGTAAGACCAAATATCGAATTGGCTAAAAAGGCAGGATGTGAGATAGGGAGATGGGCAATAAAAGTCAATGAGAGGATGCAAACTTCCATTCCAAATATCTATGCCGTTGGGGATTGTGTTGAGGTTGTTGATTTTGTAACAAAACAGGTAACATTGTCTCCATTTGGAACTACTGCAGTAAGGCAAGGAAAAGTTGCAGCAAAGAACATAGTTGGAATAAAAGCAGAGTTTAGTCCTGTTTTAAATGCAATGGTTTCAAAGATTGGGGGTTTGGAACTTGGAGGGGTTGGTTTAAGTGCACTATCTGCAAACCAAAATGGAATTTCTGTTATTGTTGGAAGATGCAAGGCATTAACAAGGGCAAGATACTACCCGGGAGGAAAACCAATAGAAATTAAGATGATTTTTGACAAAAATGGAAATGTTGTTGGATGTCAAATTGTTGGTGGAGAGAGAGTCGCTGAAAGAATTGACGCCATGTCTATAGCAATATTTAAAGGAGTTAGGGTTGATGAATTGGCAAATATGGAGTTCTGCTATGCTCCACCAGTTTCAATGGTAAACGAGCCATTGGCACTTGCTGCTGAAGATGCCTTGGAGAAGTTTGATTAATTTTTTCTTTTTTTATTTTTCTATATATTGGAAAATTAAAATTAATTGTTGTTTTATTTTTTTAATTTCAAGTATATGACCTTGATAAATAAAAAACTTTTATATACCACCTATTTAAAAAAATAATTACTACAAATTAAATTTTGCTTTATTATTATTTAAAGGGGGGTATAATGGAATCACTCTCATACTATGTTGAAAAGTCCATAGATGTATTAAAAAGTATTAAAGAACCAAGTGAAGAAACGATAGAGAATTTAAAAAACCGTGCATTTATTGGAAACGGAAATGCATTCCAAGTGGCTAAATATTACGCAAATAAGTTAAATGGTTATGCAATAGAACCAACATACTACAAATCATTAAAAAAAGATGAGGGGGTTTGCGTAATCTCTGCATCTGGAAGTAAAGATTCCATAGGGATTTGTAAATACTTCGATGATGTGGTTTTAATAACATGCAATGAAGATGCTCCAGCAAAAAAATATGCAAAAGAAACTATCGTTCTTCCATCAGTAAAAGAACCTCCATTTTATAATGTCTCAACGTACTCAGCGATGATTTATTGGGTTGATAGGCAAGATTATAAATTTAGGGAAGATGGGCTTTTAAAGTATTTACTCAGAAAACCAAACATAATATTTATAGGGAATGAATCAACATACCCTATAGCGTGCATGTGTGCTTTAAAAGTTAGGGAGATATTTGGCAAACTTTCTGCTGGTTTAAGTGATATGGAAGCATACCATGGATGGTTTTTGCATGATAATGATGATGAAGCAGTAATTTGTTTAAATGCTGATTTTGATTTGGTTAATAACTATAAAATCGTTGGAACTCCTCTGGAATTGCTATTAACTATATACTACAACATAGGTTTGTTGCAGGAGGAACTTGAAATAAACGACTACAAATATGATATGGTATTAAAAAAGAAAGGATGGAAAATTTAATGGGGGATAACGATGGTAAAGAAGGCAGTAATTCCTGTAGCGGGCTTTGGAACAAGGCTGTTGCCAATAACAAAGGCTCAACCAAAAGAAATGCTTCCAGTTGTTGGAAAGCCAATAATTCAGTACGTTGTTGAAAACCTAATTGATGCAGAGGTTAGGAACATATTGATGGTAATTGGTAAGGGAAAGCAGGCAATTGTAAACCACTTTGATAAGAATTTTGAACTTGAGGAGAGGTTAAGAAGGGATGGAAAAATACGTTTGTTAAATACTGTTAGAGAGATAGATAATTTAGCAAACATATTCTATGTGAGACAGAAGGAGCAGAAAGGTTTGGGAGATGCTATTTTATGTGGAGAAGGATTTGTTGGGGATGAATACTTCATAGCAATGGTTGGAGATACTATATACTCTGAAAATATAGTTAAAGATTTGATTAAGGTTCATGAAAAGTATGGATGTTCAGTTATCGCATTGGAGAGGGTTCCAATGGAGGAAGTTCCTAAATATGGGGTTATAAAAGGGGAAGAGATTGATGATGGAGTATATAAAATAACAGATTTGGTGGAAAAACCTCCAGTAGATAAAGCACCGTCAAACCTAATAATCACTGGAGCCTATCTGTTATCTCCAAAGATATTTGAATGTCTAAAAAGAACTCCTCCAGGAAGAGGGGGGGAAATACAGATAACTGATGCTATGAGGTTATTGTTGGAGGAAGAAGAACTATTGGGTGTTGAAATTAAGTGTAAGAGATATGATATTGGAGATTTGTTGGGGTGGTTAAAGGCAAATGTGGAGTTGGGTGTTGAGAATATAGATGGGTTTAAGGAATATCTAAAAGATTTTGCAAGGAATCTATAAATAAGGTGGGATTATTAATATAGGGATTATTATTGGATTATTGACAGCATTGTTTTTTGGAATTGGGACATTTTTGGCAAAAATCGTATGTGAAAAAGACCCCATATTCCAATGGATAGTGGTTAATATAGTGGGTATAATATTGTGTATTATCATACTTACAAAATATCATCAAAAATTGCAAGTTTTTGAATGGAAGACATTGATTTATGCAGTATCTTCAGCAATAATGGTTGTTTTGGGTTCTCTTCTTTTATACTATGGATTATATAAAGGCAAGGCGAGTATAGTTGTTCCACTATCCTCAATAGGCCCCTCTATAACAGCAATCTTGGCAGTTGTGTTTTTAAGGGAGCAACTGACTACAAACCAAATAATGGGCATATGCCTAATACTCATTGGAATAATTCTAATTTCAATAAATCATGGATAAATATTTATAATTGTGTTAAGGCATATTTCTTTGCCCCCTGAGCCCCAATCTGCAATTTCAATGCTTTTATTAATTCGTTAACATCCTCAATAGTTTCTGCGTTTTCCAGTGCCTCTTTAAACATGTTCCTTTTTGAAGGTTCAACAAGTTCTATTAAGTATTCAACAGTGCTTACAAGTTCGATATATTTACCATCTCTTTTAAGTTGTGCATGAACATCATCAAGAACTTGTTTTATCTTTTCTGATACCATTATCTCACCTCCAGACAAAATTATAAATAATAAATTAGTTCTATCTCTTTCGTTGGACAAATCCTTGATATTTATCCCTAATGTGATATTTATAAAAGGTAGTTATGGTAATTTTTAGTATAAATATTATTCGGAAATAATATAGTCGCTTGCATTTAAATGATCACGTCCTTCATAACACTAAAAGTATAAATTTAGTTTTATTTGAAATTTACGTTTATTTATATTCTTTCAGAAATTTCACCTGAATATAAACAACAAAATTCATAAATTGATACTAAATTGTTTATTCAAACATGTTTAGCATTTATATATAAAAACACTTATGGTGGTAGTTATGGCAATCTTGGGACTCGTGGGAAAACCTAACGTAGGAAAATCAACCATGTTTAATGCAATGACAGAAAAAATTGTCGATATAGCAAATTATCCCTTCACAACCATCGACCCAAACATTGGGACATCTTATGTGATAACAGATTGCCCATGTAAGGAATTGGGAGTAAAATGTAATCCACAAAACTCCAAATGCATTGATGGGAAAAGATACATTCCAGTAGAGATTATCGATGTCGCTGGGCTTGTTCCAGGAGCACATGAAGGAAAAGGTATGGGTAATAAGTTTTTAGATGATTTGAGGCAGGCAGATGCATTTATTTTGGTTGTAGATGCAAGTGGAAAAACTGACTTAGAAGGGAATCCAACAGAAAACCACGACCCTGTTGAGGATGTTAAATTTTTGCTTAATGAGATAGATATGTGGATTTATGGAATATTAACCAAAAATTGGGATAGATTAGCAAGAAGGGCACAGCAGGAAAAAAATATCGTCAAAGTTCTTGCAGATCAGTTGAGTGGTTTGAACATTACTGAGGAAGATGTAAGGGTATCTATAAAAGATTTGGATGAAAGCCCAATAAAATGGACTGATGAGGATTTATTAAATTTATCAAAAAAATTGAGAAAAATATCAAAACCAATGATAATAGCGGCAAATAAGGCAGATCATCCAGATGCAAAAGAAAATATTGAAAGGTTAAAGAAGGAATTTAAAGACCATATAGTTATTCCAACATCTGCCGAGATAGAACTTGCTTTAAGGAGGGCAGAAAAAGCAGGTTTGATAAAGTATAATGGGAATGATTTTGAAATAATAGATGAGGGTAAATTAAATGAGCAACAAAAAAATGCCTTCAACTACATAAAAGAATTCTTAAAAACCTATGGGGGGACGGGGATTCAAGAATGCATAAATAGGGCTTATTTTGATTTGCTCAATATGATTGTTGTTTATCCAGTTGAGGATGAAAACAAATTCTGCGATAAAAAAGGTAATGTTTTACCAGATGCATTTTTAGTTAAAAAAGGAACTACTGCAAAAGAATTGGCATATAAAATACACACTGAGATTGGAGAGAAGTTTATCTATGCCGTTGATGCAAGGAAAAAGATGAGAATTGGGGCAGACTATGAATTAAAACATGGAGATATAATAAAAATTGTTTCTGCTGCATAATCCTGCATGTTTTTATAGTTTAAATAGGTATTGAATTTATGTAACTCCGTTAAGTATATAATATTTGCAGTGTATATTAGAGTCGTTGTATTAATCATCGGCAATATACTTTTGAATTTGATGCAATAATTTAATTTTAGGTGAAAATATGCTTTTGGTTATCAAAGATTTGTATCTTAAGAGAGGAGATCGAATGATATTAAAGGGACTAAATTTAGAAATTGGAGAAAATGAAATTCATGCTGTTGTAGGACCAAATGGGGCTGGAAAATCAACCTTATCTTATGCCTTAATGGGTTGTAGTGGTTATGATCCGGTAAAAGGAGAAATTATATTTAAGGGAGTGAATATTATTGATAAATCAATAACTGAAAGGGCAAGAATGGGAATGACTTTAGCATGGCAAGAACCGGCAAGATTTGAGGGAATTACAGTTAAGCAATACCTATCTCTTGGAATGAGAGAATATGATGAGGAGAAGATATACAAGGCATTGGAATTTGTTAATCTTTGCCCTAATACTTATTTGAATAGATTTGTTGATGATAGTTTGAGTGGTGGAGAGAGGAAGAGGATTGAATTGGCATCAATTTTATGCATGGAGCCAGATTTGGCAATTTTAGATGAGCCAGATAGCGGGATTGATATCGTTTCTTTGGATGAAATAACGAAACTCTTTAAACATTTAAAGAAAAATGGCTCATCAGTTTTGGTAATTACCCACAGGGAAGAGATTACAAACTGTGCTGATAAGGCATCTTTGCTTTGCGATGGAAAAATCATTAAAACTGGGGATCCAAAAGATGTTGGAGAGTATTATAAAAAAGAATGCGGAAAGTGTCTGATAAAAGTACCATCAATAAAAAAGGAAATTGAGGAAGGTAGCAAATAAAATTCGTATTTGGGTGAAATTATGGACAAAGACCTTAAAGAAATTTTAGAGGCATATAAGTTAACCAATGGAAATCCAGAAGAACTCGTTCATGGAAAAGGCCCGAGGATGATAGTTAAAGAAAATAAAATTTTAGGAGTTAAGGCTGCAGAAGGGATTGTATTGGATGGGAAGGTTGTAGATGGAAGAATTGTAGCAAAGGTTATTGTAAAGGAGGGGTATAAATTTGAAACACCCATGCATATGTGCTTTGGAGTGACAGAGGAAGTTGCAGATCAGATAATTGATGTTGAGATAATTTTGGAAGATAATAGTGAGATAACCCTAATGTCTCATTGTTCATTCCCAAAGGCAAAGAATGTAAAGCACATAATGGATGGAAAAATAACTATTGGGAAGAACGCAAAATTTGTATATAAGGAGATTCATTTCCATGGAGAAACTGGGGGGATTTTAGTAAAACCAACAGTAAGAGCAACTGTTAAGGAAGGGGGAGTCTATATATCTGAATTAACCCTAACAAAAGGTAGAATAGGGTTTTTGGAGATTGATACTGATGTCGTTGTGGAGAAGAATGGGGTTGTTGATATAACAACAAAAACCTATGCAGTGGAGGATGACAAGGTTATAATCAACGAAACTGTAAAATTAAATGGAAAGGAAGGAAGATGCATAATAAAAAGCAGGGGGGCGGCAAAGGATAACTCAGAGGTGACATTAAAGTTAAAGATAGAGGGCAATGCCCCTTACTGTAAAGGGCATATAGACTGTGCAGAAGTTATTAAAGGGGATGCAACAGTTGAATCAATTCCAATTGTTGTTGTTAGGGACGATAGGGCAAGAATTACCCATGAGGCGGCAATTGGTAGTGTAGATAAAAAGCAAGTAGAAACTCTAATGGCAAAGGGATTGGATGAGGATGAGGCAATAGAGATTATAGTTAAAGGAATGATTGGGGAATAATTAAAATTATTATTTGTTCTTTCTTTTTTCTTTTTTCTCTCTTATCATAGGTATTCTGTAAATTCTACCGCATTCTAAGCAGGTTATAACAACATGTGGATAGCACTTACTCTTAACCCTAACTCTTGCGTTTTTTCCATATAATAGTATGGTGTTACATCTTCTGCAAATCCTTCTTTTCCATTTTTTTGGAAATCTAACCCTAACTTTCATTGCAATTCTCCTCGCTAATGACACGTATCTCTTTACTCTATTCCAATTTCCTTTTTTTGCCTCTTCTTCTGCAAGATTCATTAATATCTCTATTCTTTCAAGTGCTATTCTTTTTGCTCTTTTAAGCGTTCTCCTGTATTTCATACTTCCACACAAAATTTACATTCGTTTAAATTCCAAACGTCTCAACATTCTTTGGGTATAGTTTTTTAACTTCGTCCACGATTTCTTTAGCAATTTCCGTTTTTTTGCCACTAATTTTTTTGATTAAATTGTTTTTACTTATGATAACAACCTCATTATAATCATCCCCAAAGTAGTGCTTTGATAAATCGTTCGCTATTACCATATCCAAGTTGTATTTTTCCATCCTGTCCTTTGCTTTTTCTATTAGTTCTTCTTCCTCTACCCCATATTCTGACTTGAATCCGATAATTATTTTATCCTTAAATACCTTCCTCAATTCTTCCAATACCTTTGGATTTCTTTTTAATTTTATTGTTAATTCCTCATTTTCAGAACTTATTTTTTTATCTGATGTGTTTTTTGGTTTATAATCGGAGATTGCCGCACATGAGATAATAATATCTGCGTCCTTTCCAATCTCCAATGCCTTATTTAACATCTCCTCTGCAGTTAAAACCTTATGCGTTTTTATATAGTATGGGGGCGTTAAACCGAGTGCATTTATAGCCTCAACCTCAAAACCTTCCTTGCAAAATGCCTCTGCCAATGCAATCCCCATTTTTCCAGAGGAAAGGTTACTTATAACCCTAACTTTATCAATAAACTCTGCAGTTCCTCCATTCAATATTAAAACCTTCTTATCCATTTTATTTCCAATTTTTTCAATAACAAATCCTACGACATCCTCTATTGATGCTACTTTTGCTTTTTCTTCTTCCATTTTTGGAGATATTAAGTAAGTCTTTTTCTTTAATTTTAATTTTTCGATATGTTCTTTTACCGCATCAAACATATTCTCGTGCATCGCTGGGACAATAAACAATGGTTTTTTTTCCAAAAACACCATTGCAGTTGTATTTACAATATTATCAGCAATATTCAATGCTATCTTACTTATAATGTTGGCAGTTGCAGGATATATGATCATCGCGTCACATTCATCATACAAAGCAACATGCTCAATATTTCCAGTTATCGCTTCCATAACCTCATTACCACATCCAAACGTCAATGCATCTCTACCAACGATCTTTTTAACCTCTTCAGTGATGATACAATAAACCTCTGCTCCATGCCTTATAAGTTCCCTCATCAACTTTGGGGTCTCTATCGCTGCAATTGAAGACGTAACTCCAACTACAATCTTTTTGTTCTCTAGAAGTTTTGATTTTGTTCCCCTTAGTTTTTTTGTAGGATGGATGTTAATCACCTTAATTCTATTTTTTATTTTAAGTTACTGATAGTGTGATTTAACACTATTAAAATTAAGACCAAAAATAGAAATAGGTAGTACTTAAATAACTCGTTAAAAAACGGTGAAACCTCCATGCTAGCAGCACTTAATAATATACTCACTAATTCTATAAATAGTTTAGGATTTAACTGTTCGGAGGAGTTATCTAAGTTCGCACAGGTTAGAACACTAACGCCAATAAAACTATCAAAGCATTTTCAGAGTATGTCTCGGGAATTCACAGAACGACTATCGTTAAAAACCTACAAAAACTATCAGAAAATGAGTTTTGTTGTATACTCAACTATCCAACCTTCTCGATATTTTGATGACAATAGATTTAAATACACTGCAATAATCGATTCAACGCTACTAAGGAGATGGAGTAAAAAAGGTTATGGTTGCAATATTCGATATAACTACATCGAAAGACATAGCAAACCATATCAAGAGCAGATAAACTGCTGTATTTATCACGAAAAAGGGATATATTCGATTTACACTACAATAAAACCACTTGGCAAAAAATCCACAGACATATTCATCGAAATTATTAGATTCTTAACTCATATAGATATCGGGACGGTCGTAGGAGACACTTTTGTAACGACAAAGAAAATTATGAAGGAATCTAAAGAATTGGGAATGGAATATATTGGTAAACTTAGGAAAAACCTGATAGTTGTAGGACTTTCGCAAATACATTTAAATACTTAGATTAACAATAAACCAGTTTCTTTACATAAAGAGATTATGGCATTCCCAACGGCTATTCGATTTAGTTCTCTTCTAAACTCATACCAAGTAATCTTTTTATCGATTCTAATTTTCTCTAAAATAAAGAAAGCCCTCATAGCTAACGAAATATGACCTAATACTGGAAATCTTTTTCTAACGAAGAAATTTCCAATATTGCAGCACTG
>NZ_AGJL01000026.1 GCF_000243455.1 Methanotorris formicicus Mc-S-70
TTGTATGATGTTAATTTAGGTAAGTTTGTTAATAATGGTTATTACTTCAATTGCTAAAACTTAATAGTATCTAACTATTTCCACATTGTAATTATATATCTAAATGTGTGATGGGAATTAGGGTGAATAAATTTATCTTTTGGATTTTCTGCAATTCTTATAATTCCTTCTTTAAATATATCATAAATATCATCTGACATATTTAACAGATTTTTCCAATCGTCTAACCATCTTCTATCTACTTGATGAAAACCTTTTTCAGTTTCTTTTACTGTTTTAAGGCTGATTCCTAATATACTATTGTTTGAATAAATTAATATATCTGATTTATACTTTTTTCCTTGCTTGACTGCTTTGAATTTATTATCAAGTTGAAAGCCCAATACAGACAAGCATTTAATAAAATTATTTCTAAGATTGTTGTCTGAGTTTAGTTTATCCACTATTTCAGTTTCAGCATCTAATCCAATTCTTGCTTCTTTTTGACCCTTTAACATTTACTACCACCATTTAAACATAAGTTAAATTATATCTCCCTCAAAATCTTTTTTAAAACTTCTATATCACATTCAATTTTAATAGGTTCTTCACTAGCCCTTATTGCTGCATCTGGATCCTTCAAACCATTTCCTGTTGTTATGCAGACAATTTTTTCATCCCTATCTACAACTCCATTATCCAACAACTTTATTAACCCAGCGATTGAGGATGCGGATGCAGGTTCTACAAAAATCCCCTCTGTTCTTGCCAACAATTTTTGAGCGTATGTTATCTCCTCATCTGTAACAGATTCGCCTGTTCCTCCTGATGAGTATATTGCATCCAGTGCCTTTGGTGCATTTACTGGGTTTCCAATCCTTATTGCTGTTGCTATTGTTTCAGGATGTTCCTCTGGGATGATTTCTTTTGCTCCTTTTTTAACTGCATCAACTATTGGCTTTGCACCTTCTGCCTGAATTCCAGTCATTTTTGGGAGTTCATCAATAATTCCTGTTTCTCTAAACTCCTTAAATCCTTTCCATATAGCGGAGATGTTTCCTGCATTTCCTACTGGTAAAATTACTCTATCTGGAACTTCCCAGTTTAACTGGTCACAAATCTCAAATCCAATAGTTTTTTGCCCTTCCAATCTAAATGGGTTAACTGAATTGAGTAAATATAATAGTTTTTTCTCTGCAAGTTCCCTTATCATTTTCAAAGCATCATCAAAGTTCCCCTTAACTTGAATAACCTTTGTTCCATAGAACATTGCCTGAGCAAGTTTTCCCAATGCAACTTTTCCCTCAGGTAATAGAACAATACATTTTTTACCACTTCTTGCGGAATATGCTGCCAATGAAGCAGATGTGTTTCCAGTTGATGCACATCCTACAACTTTAACTCCAAGTTCGTTGGCCCTTGTTACACCAACAGTCATCCCTCTATCTTTAAAACTCCCAGTTGGGTTTGCTCCTTCATTTTTTACATACAACTCCTTCAATCCCAATTCTTTTGCAAGGTTGTCACATTTATATAAAGGGGTTCCTCCCTCGTGGAGTGTAACTATCTTTTTTGGATCTTTTACAGGCATGTATTCTAAGTATCTCCAAACTCCGATTTCTCTCTTTCTTAATGTTTCTTTTGATACTTTTTCCTTTATCGTTTCATAATCATAAACAATCTCTAACAAACCACCGCATTCACAAGTGTACGTTATGTCATCAACATCATATTCTTTCCCACATTTTATGCATTTTTGAATCATATTATCACCAATATTAAAAAGATACTTGCGGTTTACGTTTCTATGAAATTGTAACTCGATTATATATGCAAAGTTATATAAAATCTTTATCCTTATTGATTAAAAAATCAAATTCAACCCTACTAAAAATAAAACTATTCCAAATATCCTCCTTAATATAACAGCATCCAATTTTGTTGATAACCTAACACCATAAGATGAAAACATCGCACTTGGTATTGCAATACACAAACCAACAAGGAGGGATACATAACCTACGTTATACAAATCAACAGAATCGATATTTGGATTTGCGCTTAAATAGGGAATCAACCCTCCAAATGACGTTAAGATTATCATCCCAAGGGATGTTCCAATGGCTTTTTTTATTGGAAACTTTAAGAATAAAATCATAACTGGAATTGCTATAACCCCTCCACCTAAACCAACCATCCCTGTGAGAATTCCAATCAAAAATCCACAAACGATTAGAGGGATTAAATTTGGTTTTACGAAATCTTCAATTTCTCTAATTTTTGGACAACGTATCATATTTATTGAGATTGCAATTAAAATAACCCCAAATATAATTTTTAATAACCCTCCACTTAAGTAGTTGACCACAATAGTTCCACTGATGTAGGAGCCAACCATCCCCATCATGCCCATTAACGCCGCTGATTTCCAATCGACGTTTTTGAATTTGCTGTGCTTGTATGCCCCAACAAGGGACGTTATAAATACAACAAACAAACTCGTACCAAATGCCATCTTTACAGCAAAATTTTCAGATATGTTTAAGTAATCAAATGCATAAATTAAAGATGGAACTACTATGAATCCTCCACCAACACCCAACAACCCAGACAATATCCCAACAACAATACCGAGTAGAACAAAAATTGAAAATAACATAATCCCACTTTAATTTTTATACCCCCATTATGGTTCTAAACAAATCCCTCAACCCAGGGGCTAATCCTAAGCACATTATGGTTATCTTTAAAATATTCTTTAAATCTTTATTACCTACCTCTTCATTTATTAAATACAAGGCAATTAATACAACAATTAATTTTAAAGGTATCATCACATATGCTCCAAATGTATCCATGAAGAATCTTGGGATTGGATGTTGCTCCCAATATCCATAGATTCCTATTCCTACGGCTGTTGCTGAAGCATCCACTAATTGGGAAAATATGGCATATTTGTCTATTTTTGATGGAATAATTTTATCTTTAATCTTAGTTTTTCCAATTATGTATGTTATGGACATATAAGTTGGAAACAATATCAAAGAGACATACAATACTGCCCCCAAATGTTCTACCCTATTTAAAAAATATATTGAAAAGTAGATTGTTGGCAACAATGCGAAAGGAATTGCCAACTTATAGTATTTCTCCCTTAGAAACACTCCTGATATTAAAATTGAAATCATATAATAACTTCCAATCAAAACAACAATTCCCGGAGTTATTGTAAAAAAACTCCTTTCTATAACGCCTGCATCTACCAACGCCCTCATTAGGGAAATTAAGATAACATAAAAAACAGTAGTTTGAGCAAATTTTTCATCAATAGTGATCTTCAACTTAACACATGCCCTATAGAAGATGTAAACCATCACTGTTAGGAGAATTCCATAGGTGACTTCTTGAATTATATTATACCCACTTCCTTCTATCATTGGTTCGATGTAGTATTTGTAGATAAATTCTTTTATCATATTATCCTCCAATTATTCATTTTCAAGAACAAATACAATCGTATCTAATCCTCCATACATAACCTTAAATTCCTCTTTTATTTTGTAGTTATTGTTTATTGCTGCATTTCTTAAAATTTTATCCTCTGCAGTTATTATTACTATTCTTGATTGATTGTAAGCTATCTTTTTCAGTGAATTTAGGAAGTTATTATATAAATTTCTAACCATCCTTTTACCGCCGATTCTTATGCCATAGGGTGGATTTGTGATAACAACATCTACTTCCTTTAAACCAATTTTCTCCAATTCTGTTGCATCACCTTCGATAAAGTTTATCGTATCTGCAACTCCAACATTCTCAGCATTCTTTACAGCCCCTTCTATATGCTTTTTAAATTTCTCAATCCCATAGAGTTTTAGGATTTTTTCGTTCTCAACGATTTGACTTTTTATACCTTCCAATATATCCCTTCCAAACAACTTTATAAATGCAAAATCATCCCTAAATTTTCCAGGTGGGATATTCCTCTTAATCATTGCCCCCTCTATTAAGATTGTTCCACTTCCACACATTGGATCCAATAAAATCCCATCATCCTTCCAATTAGAAAGTTTTACTAATGCAGATGCAATCGATGCATTTAAATGTGCTGGGTGGTTATATGCCCTATACCCCCTCTTGTGCAAACCCTCATCTCCTGTTGTATCTATTCCAATGATGAGTTCATTAAGAATTACATCAACTCTAATAATAACATCAGGGTTATCTAAATTCACTTTAAGTCCAATATTTTTTGCATTCTTGTATGCATCTATAACTGCCTGTCCTGCAACTTTTCCAACATCCACAGATGTGAAATTATGTTTTCCAACCCTCAATGGTCTTATTGCAAATGATTGTTCTTCTTTTATCCATTCACTCCAATCGATCTCATAAACACTTTTATAAATATCATCAAGAGATATTCCATCAAATTTTTCAAAGTTCAATAGAATCATTATCCTCTCTATTGTTCTTGATAAATAATTAACTTTGGGAATTAATTCCAAATCCCCTTCAAAAAATATTCTTCCTTTACTTTCTTTTGTCCTAAAAATTCTTCCACCAAGTTCCTCAATTTCATCTGATGAGATTTTTTCAAGCCCTGGTGGAAGTGTTGCGTAATATTTTAACTTAATAGTAGCACCTCCAAATCAAAAAAATTTATAAATATGATACGCATTAAATTTTAATTAATCATTTAAAAATGGTGAAAAAATGGATATCTTTGTATCTTATGTCATTATGGTTTTAATAGTTCTCTCCTACATCTCAGCGTTATTGCAGAGGGATTTGATTAAGTGTGTGGTTTTCACTGGATTGGGTGGATTAGGTCTTGCTTATTTGTATTATGTCCTCCTTGCCCCTGATGTCGCTTTAACAGAGGCAATCCTTGGAGGAGCGGTCTTGCCAGCGTTTTTTGCTTTTACAGTTAGAAGAACTCAAAGGATGGATAAATAAATTAATTTATTTTTAATTTTTATTTTTTTCATTGTAAATTCCTTCATATAATCCAGCAACATCCCTACATTCAACAAAGACAATCTGGGCAATCCTTGCATATTTGTAGATAGTTATTGGATTTAAAACATGCAACAGATAGGCAGGGTATCCCTCATATCCAGGATCATGAACTGCGGTGTAGATTGTAACTCCCATTCTTAATAAAGAACTCCTTGGATACGCAAATCCAGCGGCATTTTCAGGAACCTTTATTCTATCTGCTATTTTTACAACATAGATTCCGGGTTGTAAATCAATCTTTTCATCCCTTTCAGAATCAAAAATCTCCGTATATTTTGGGAGTTTTCTTTTTTCATTTGTAAAGTCTATAGTACCATTTCCATCCAATTTATAAATTTTTCCAACTCTTAAATCAATACCACACTGCTGAATTTGAATGTTATCTTTAATTTTAACAAAGTTTTTTGACGTGTTTGCTCCAATAATCATAACTTCACCATTGTTTTTATTCATATTCTATCTTTAATTTATTGTTATGTTCCTAAGAAGTTTATAGAAACCTACTTTCCATTTCTATAACTAAAAATAATTTAAGGATTGAATTAATCAACTATATAGTTGTTTGCGTTAAATATTAAAAATACTTAATAAATTTAAGAGAGATTTGCAACCTATTTTAAAATTTAAGACAAATACAACCATTTAAAAGGGTATATAAATAAATTCCTAAAATTCACAAACAATTATAATTTCTTAAATACTAATTCATCCTTTTTATAAACAAATGTATTCTTTTCAATATCCCTATCAATTAAACAACTTGCTCCAATCCAGGAGTTACTTCCAACTTTAACACCTGGCATAAAAGAGACTTGAATGCCAGTTTTAACATTATCTCCCATTATAACACCTAATTTTCTAACGCTTTCAATCCTCTTCCCTTTTATATTTACTTTAACTGGTTTATCATCAAACCTTAAATTTGCTGTTATTGTGTTGCATCCAAAGTTGCAGTTCTCCCCTATTATACTATCTCCAACATAGGAAAGATGAGGAATTTTTGTATTTTTCATGATTATACTTCCCTTTATTTCCGAAGAGTTTCCAACAAAGGTATTTTCCATCAAAACAGTATTTGGTCTTATATAAGCAAGAGGTCCAACTATAGCACCTTTTTTAACAATTGCTGGGCCCTCAATAACAGAATTTGCTTTTATAATTGCCCCTTCCTCTATAACAACCTCTCCTTTAATAACAACATTTTCCTCAATTTTTCCTTTAATATTGGTTTTTATTTTTTCCAATAAATACTTATTCGCATCCAAAATATCCCATGGCCTTCCAATATCGTTCCAATATCCATTTAGTTTAATACCTTTTATTTTTTTCTCCCTTGTAAGTTCCTTTATTGCATCGGTTAATTCAACCTCTCCCCTTTCAGAGGGTTTAATATCTTTCAAAATCTCAAAAACTTCATTCTCAAACTTATAAATTCCCGCGTTTATAAGGTTTGATTTTGGATTTTTGGGCTTTTCCTGAAGTTCTATGACATTGTTTTCATCATCCAAAACAACAACTCCAAAATTCTCCGGGTTTTTTACTTCCTTCAATGCCATGGCATTTTTGTATTTTAAAAACTTCTCCAAATCATCCTCAAAAATAATATCTCCATTTAAAACCAAAAAATCCTCTTCAACATAATCCTTTGCGGTTAAAACAGCATAACCAGTCCCATCTATTTCCCCCTGCTCTAAAAATTTAACTTTTGGATGGTTTTTGAAATACTCGATAATAACCTCTTTTTTGTATTTAACAACAAGATAAATATTATCCACTAAATCCTCAACTTTCTCAATGATATTCTCTAAAATAGGTTTTCCTGCAATTGGTATCATAGGCTTTGGTCTGTTTTCTGTTAGTGGTCTTAGGCGTTCCCCTTTTCCAGCACATAAAATTATCGCATCCATTATTTCACCTATTATTTAAAAAATAAAATAAAAAATACATAAACAAAATTATTGTTTTACTATTTTCTCAACTTCATCCAAATCTACGTCTTTAACTTCCCCAAACTTAACAACATCCCCATCATTTTGGTATCTTGGGATGATATGGAAGTGCACATGTGGAACTTCTTGACCAGCAACTGGTTTGTTGTTGTTTACTATGTTATATCCATCAAAGTTTAATGGCTTTAAAATCTCAATAACTTTTTTGATGGTTTTCATTAATTTTGCCATCTCTTCATCTGGCATCTCATCAAGAGTTTCATAGTGCTTTTTTGGAATTACTAATGTATGCCCCCTATTCCTTGGATTTATGTCTAAGAATGCCATGGTATCTTCATCTTCATAAATAATCTTTGCAGGAATTTCTTTACTCACGATTTTGCAGAATATGCACATATTACCACCTTTAATGTTCATTACAATAATTTTTATTTTTATCAAGTTTATTTTAAAGTTTTGTTTAAGACATATATAACTTTATTAGGTGGTTCGAATATAACTACATAAAATAAATATGTTGTTTGTGTTATGGGACTAATCATCAATAATTTATCACCAAAATTTTGGTATGGTATATATTTTGCAACGATTATAGTAGATATTGATATCTTTTAAAAAAATAAAAGTGGGAAATTATGGAAATAAAACTACCCAATCCAAAATTAATCAATATTGAACCAATTTTGGTTAAAAGAAGGTCTATAAGAGAATATGGGGATGAACCTCTAACATTGGAGGAACTCTCTCAACTTTTATTTGCATGTCAAGGAGTAACTAATGACTATGGATTTAGAACAGCACCATCTGCAGGAACTACTTATCCATTAGAGATATACATTTCAGTAAAAAATGTTGTTGGACTTGATAGTGGAGTCTATAAGTATATACCACATTCCCATTCATTATTAAAGGTTTTTAATGGGGATGTTGGGGAAGAATTGTCCATTCTGTCCTTAAATCAGTATTTTATTGCCGAGGCTCCAGTAGTTATTATATTCACTGCAGTTTATGAAAGAACTATGCAGAGGTATGGAAAAAGAGGTATTAGATATGTGCATATAGAGGTAGGTTGCACCTCCCAAAATGTATATTTAGAGGCAACAGCATTAAATCTTGCAACTGTTGCAGTTGGAGCATTTGATGATGAGGGTATTATAAAACTTATAGGGTTAAAGGAAGAGTATCCACTATTGTTAATGCCAGTTGGAAGAATTATTTACCGTTCTATGAGGTGATACTGATGGAAGAGATTTACCAAATCTTAAGAAAACAGAGGTATCAAATAAAAAACCACACTGCAGTTAAATTATGTGGTTGGGTAAGGAAGTATTTATTGGAAAACAAAAGTTGTTATAAATCAAAGTTTTATGGAATAGAAACACATAGGTGCATCCAATGTACGCCTGCGGTCGTTTGGTGTCAGTTAAATTGTATATTCTGTTGGAGGGTTTTGCCATCTGATATCAACATGCAAAAAACTTTTAAAGAACCAAAATGGGATGAACCAGAAGAGGTATTTGAGGAAATCCTAAAAATGCACAAGACAATAATTATGGGTTATAAAGGGGTTATTGATAGAGTTGGAGAGAAGAAATTTGAGGAAGCATTAAATCCAAGGCATGTAGCAATTTCCCTATCTGGAGAACCAACGCTATATCCCTACTTAGATGAGTTGATAAAAATCTTTCATAAAAATGGATTCTCAACATTTGTAGTTTCAAATGGTATTTTAACGGAAGTTATAGAAAAGATAGAACCTACTCAACTTTATGTTTCATTGGATGCCTATAACTTAGAGAGTTATAAAAAAATTTGTAGGGGGAAGGAAGAGTATTGGGAAAAGATATTGGATACATTGGATATTTTAGGGGAGAAAAAGAGAACCTGCATTAGAACAACCGTAATAAGGCATTTAAATGATGATATTTTGAAGTTTGTGGATTTGTATGAGAGAGCCAATGTCAACTTTATTGAAATAAAATCCTATATGAATGTTGGATATTCAAGGAAAAGGTTGAAATTGGAAGATATGCTTAAACCTGAAGAAATATTAGAGTTAGCGAAGATTTTAGACGAAAACAGTTGCTATAAATTTACAGATAGTTCTTCTGATAGTAGAGTTGCATTATTAATGAATGAAAATAAAAAGATAAATCCGAAAATTAATTTTGAAAATTAAATATTTGAAAATATGGTGTATCACTGAGGAAGTGGGCGTCGTAAAGATAGGTTCTGCTTATTACCTTTATTATGCTCTTTTTCATAGAGAAGATTTATTGCTTCCTCTACGACTTTTGACAAACCACCTCTTTTCCCTTTGTATTTTTTATGCCATTTGGATTAGGAGATTGGAGATTCCAGAGGTTATATTAATAGAGCCAGTAGTTTGGAGATGAGAGGGATTTTTTATGGAAACTTATAAATATAGTGAGTTTTCAAATTAAAATTAAAGGAACATTTATTCAAGATAACTAAATCTAAAAATGGTTTTGAGGGGGTTGCATTATCAAAAAATCCAAATGCACAAGGGAAGTTAATGAGATGTCTCCACTAAGAGAAGCGGATAACAACATTTGTTTATGAACCAAATAGTGAATAGAGGTGGAAATATGAAAGGTATAGTATTGGCTGGGGGTTCCGGAACAAGATTATATCCTATAACCTATGCTGGAAACAAACATTTAATGCCTATCTATAATAAACCAATGATTTATTATCCATTATCAATTTTAATGCTCGCCCAAATTAGAGAGATATTGATTATCTCAACTCCCGAGGATTTACCAAGGTTTAAGAAACTTTTAGGTAGTGGAGAGCAGTTTGGGATAAAGTTACATTATAAAGAGCAGAAAGAGCCAGGAGGATTGGCAGAGGCATTTATTATTGGAGAGGAGTTCATTGGTGATGATAATGTTTGTTTAATTTTGGGAGATAATATTTTGTATGGAAGTGGATTAACTGGGCTTTTGCTTGAAGCAAAAGAAGAGTTAGAAAAAGAGGGGGGAGGGGTTGTATTTGGGCAGTATGTTAAAGACCCAGAGAGATATGGAGTTATTGAATTTGATGAAAATGGAAATATAAAGTCAATCATAGAAAAACCAAAAAATCCTCCATCAAATTATGCAGTTATAGGGCTTTACTTCTATGATAATGATGTGATAGAGATTGCAAAGCAAGTAAAACCATCTTGGAGGGGAGAGTTAGAGATAACTGACATAAACAATGAATATTTAAATAGAGGGAAGTTAAAAGTTAAGCTTTTACCAAGGGGTGTTGCATGGTTTGATGCTGGGACTCATGAGAGTTTTTTAGAGGCTACAAATTTTGTTGCAGCAATTGAGGGAAGGCAGGGACTGATGGTTGGTTGTTTGGAAGAAATAGCGTATAGAAATGGATGGATAAGTAGAGAGAAGTTGTTAGAGCTTGCTAAACCATTGATGAAAACAGATTATGGAAAATATTTAGAGAGGTTATCTAAAGAGGGATAAAAATGAAAGTTTTAGTTACTGGAGGGGCAGGTTTTATTGGAAGTAACTTTATAAGGTATATTTTGGACAAACATAAAGACTGGGAAGTTATAAATTTAGATAAACTTGGATATGGCTCTAATTTAGATAATTTAAAAGGAGTTGATGAAGATAGATATACGTTTGTTAAAGGGGATATGACTGATTTTGAGTTGATTTCTAAGTTGGTTAAAGAGGTTGATGCTATTATAAACATGGCTGCAGAGACTCATGTCGATAGAAGCATATCTAATCCTTATTCATTTATAGAAAGCAATATAATTGGTGTTTATACAATATTAGAGGCTATAAGGAAGTATAATCCAGAAATTAATTTTGTTCATGTAAGTACTGATGAGGTTTATGGGGATATTGAGAAGGGTTCATTTACAGAGAATGATAGATTAATGCCATCTTCTCCTTATTCCGCAAGTAAGGCTGGGGGAGATATGCTTGTCTTAGGGTGGGCAAGAACCTACAACTTAGATGCAAAGATAACGAGATGCACAAACAATTACGGCCCTTATCAATTTCCTGAAAAGTTGATTCCTAAGACAATAATTAGAGCTTTAAATAATTTAAAAGTCCCAATATATGGGAGAGGAGAGAATGTTAGAGATTGGCTTTATGTATTAGACCATTGTAGTGGAATAGAGTTAGTTTTAGAAAAGGGAGAAAGGAGAGAGATTTATAACATAGCATCAAATCAGGAGAAGATGAATATAGAAGTTGTTAAGATGATTTTAAAGATTATGGGTAAATCAGAAGATTTAATTGAGTTTGTTGAAGATAGACCTGGGCATGATGTCAGATATAGTTTAGATGCTTCAAAGATAAGAGAACTTGGCTGGAGACCAAAGTTTAAGTTTGAAGATGGTTTAAAAGAAACTGTTGAATGGTATCTCAACAATGAATGGTGGTGGAAGCCGTTAATTAATGAAAAAGTGTTGCATCCAACACCTTGGAAGTTAAAATGGTGAATAAAATGAAATTCTTCAACAGAGAGAAAGAGATTAATGAGATTTTATACATTTTAAATAAAGAGCCTGATGATATTTATTTTATTTATGGCTCTATAAATTCAGGTAAAACTGCCTTAATCAATGAGGTAATTAACAATAGGTTAGATAAATATGTTGTTTTTTATATAAATTTAAGAGGTTATTTTATCTCAAAATATGATGATTTTATAAGGGTTTTATTCAAAACATACACTCCGAAAAAATCTTTTTTAGATAGGATAAAAAATATTTTAAAGCCATTGATTAAAGATAGTCCTAATTTTATTGATATTCCTTCTATTGCTTCCATAACATCCAACGTTTTAACTGGCATTCCAATACCTAAAAACCTATTAAATCAATTATTAAAAGATAAAAATTCAGATGATGTTTTTAATTATCTAACTGAAATTTTTTTAGAGGTTAAAAAATATGGAAAACAGCCAGTTTTAATAATAGATGTCTTGGAAACCTTCGGTTTCCAAAATCTTTGTCGCTTCGCTCCAAAGAACTTACAAAAGATTGGAGATTTAAAATTAAATGGATTTTTAATATACGAGTTGTTTAATTACTTTATTGATTTAACGAAAGAGTTGCATTTATGTCATGTTTTTTGTTTAAGTTCTGATAGTTTGTTTATTGAAAAGGTTTATAATGAGGCTATGTTAGATGGTAGAGCTAAGTATTTATTAGTTGATGACTTCGATAAAGAAACTGCCTTAAAGTTTATGGATTTTTTAGCTGAGGAGAATAATATCAAATTAACTAATGAAGATAAGGGGTTAATCTATTCCTATGTTGGAGGGAAGCCAAAGGATATTAAATATGTTGTGGAAGAGATTAAGTTTAAGGAGTTAAAAGAGGTTTTAGATTATTTGCTAAAAGATACTATTCAAAGACTAAAATACTTTTTAGAAGATGTTAAGGAAGAAGATGAAGAGTTTTATAACAAAATAGTTGAGGCATTAAAGCTGTTTAAGGAGAGTTATGAAATTGAAGATATTGCAATAAATAAAAAAGTTAGAGAGTTTTTAGTTAAAAGGAATATATTGTTTTTAAATCCACAAAAAGGTATTCTAAAACCACAATCATTTTTAGTTTGGAATGCAATAAAGAGAGTTTTATAAAATGGTGGTTTTATGGAAAAAATTGCTATTATTGGTTTGGGCATGATTGGCTATGAATTGGTTAGGAGGTATTTGGAATTGGATGATTACAAGGTTTATATTATAACAAGAAGTGATAAAGGATTTTTTAATGATGTTGAGAAATATTTTGTTGATATTACTGATGAGAATAAAATTAAAGAAACTATTAAAAAAATAAATCCTGATTTTGTTGTGAATACTGCTGCAATGACCAATGTTGATTTGTGTGAAACTGAAAGAGATTCAGCATATAAAATAAATGCTTTAGGGGCAAAATATATTGGAGAGGCTTGTAAAGAAATTGATTGCTATTTATGTCATATATCAACAGACTATGTCTTTGATGGGGAAAAGGGGGATTATGTTGAAGAGGATGAAATAAATCCTATCAATTACTATGGCTATACAAAGGCAGAGGGGGAAAAATTATTGAATGAGTTGGATTATGATTCAATGTCTATTGTTAGGATTTCTGTTCCTTATTGCATAAGTCCAGTTAAGGTCAATTTCTTCATGTGGGTTTTGGAAAGGTTAAAGAATAATGAAGCAATAAATGCTGTAATCGACCAATGGAATACTCCAACCTATGTAAATGAGTTTATTGGTGGGGTTGTTAAGATTTATGAGAAAGACATTGGTGGGTTACTACATTTTGGTGGGGGAGAGAAGGTAAGTAGATACGAATTTGCCTTAAAAGTTGCTGAGGTTTATGGATACGATAAAACCTTAATAAAACCAATTAAAAGTGCTGAATTGGGTTGGAAGGCTAAGAGACCAAGAGATACTTCCTTAAATAGTGAGAAGGCTAAAAAAATTTTAGGTATAAAATTAAAGACAGTTGAAGAGGTATTGAATGAGATAAAAAGTAACTTGGAGGGATAAAATGCCATTTGAGTTTGTAAAAACCAAAATCCCAGATGTGATTTTGATTAAGCCGAAGGTTTTTGGTGATGAGAGGGGCTTTTTCATGGAGACGTATAAGAAGGAGGATTTTGAAAAGGCTGGAATTAAAGGAGAGTTTATTCAAGATAATCATTCAAGGTCAAGGTATGGAGTTTTGAGGGGTTTGCATTTTCAGAGAGAACCTTATGCTCAGGCGAAGATCGTTAGATGCGTTAGAGGAGTTATTTATGATGTTGCCGTTGATTTAAGGAAGAATTCTGAAACTTTTGGAAAATGGGTTGGAGTTATTTTATCTGAATTTAATAAACATCAACTCTATATTCCAAGGGGTTTTGCCCATGGCTTTGTAGTTTTAAGTGAAGTTGCTGAGGTAGTTTATAAGGTGGATAATATTTATGCTCCAGATTATGAGGGGGGAGTTATCTGGAACGATGAGGATATCGGCATAGAATGGCCTATTGACAATCCAATCTTATCTGAAAAAGATAAAAAATGGCCTACACTGAAAGAGTTAGTTGAGAGAGGGGGGTTGTTCTAACTCTATTTTATTTTTTATGGAAAGTTGTAGAGGCACATTATTAAATGGTGATTCTAATGAAATTTTTTGATAGAGAGAAAGAGATTGCTGAGATATTATCAATCTTAAGGGAAGATCCAAATAATATCTACTTTATCTATGGCCCTTTGAATAGTGGTAAAACTACTCTAATAAAACACATCATTGAAAATAAGCTAAGTGATGATTATAAGGTTTTTTATATTAATTTTAGAACTTATTTGATATCAGAAAAGAGGGAGTTTATTGAAGCCATCTTTACTACAAAAAAGGATGATTTCTTTGAAAAAATTAAGGATAAGGAGGAGATTTTGGATTTAATAACCAAGAGCGTTAGAATTTTAACCGGCATCCCTATACCAGAAGTAGAGTTCGATAAATTGTTTGAAAAAGAGATAAACGACGCCTTCCAGTATTTAAACAGTTTATTATTAGAGGTTAAAAAGAGTGGAAAATGGCCAGTTTTAATATTTGATGAATTACAAATGATTAAGGACGTTGTTTTAAACGGGCAGAAATATTTATTAAAAGAGTTGTTTCAATTCTTAGTTTCATTAACTAAAGAACAACATCTATGCCATGTTTTTTGTTTATCATCGGATAGTTTATTTATTGAATACATCTATGGAAAGGCTGAGTTAAAGGGAAGGGTTGATTATATTTTAGTGGATGATTTTGATAAAGAAACAGCAATAAAGTTTATGGATTTTTTGGCTAAAGAGAATAATATTAGCTTAACTAATAAAGATAAAGAGCTTATCTATAGCCATGTTGGTGGAAAGGCAAAGGATGTTTACGATGTTATTGTTAAATTAAAAATTGGTAAGGATTTGAGAGATGTTTTAGAGATAAAGCTTGGAGAGGAGTTGAATCATTTGGAAGAATTATTGGAGATGATTGAAGAAGGTTATGAGGACATGAGTTATGATGATATCTTAGAAGCTTTAAAATTATTTAAAGATAATTATGAAGTTCCAAAAAACAAGATAAAAAGAAAAGTTAGAATATTTTTAATCAAAGAGAATATTTTATTTTTAAATTCACAGAAGAGAATTTTAAAACCACAAAGTTATTTAGTATGGAACGCTATAAAAAGAGTGGTAGAATGAAATTCTACAATAGAGAAAAAGAGTTAAATTACTTAAAAACTTATGTTCAATTAGAGCCAAATTCTATCTTATTTGTTTACGGCCCTAAATCTTCTGGAAAAACTACAGTAATGCTTAAAGTTATCGAAGAGTTATCTAAAAGGGATGATTTAGTATTTTTTTACTATGATTTAAGAGAATACGCCACTCCAACAAAGGAAGAGTTTTTAAAGATATTTTTTGAAAAGTCGGATAAAAAATATTTGTTGAATAAATTAGAAATTAATTTAGGAATCTACAAATTTGGAATAGAGGAGAATTTTGATTTTAATAATTTATCTTTAAATGATGTTTTTACTAAGATAAATGAGAGCATAAATGCTGTTGTTAAAGATGGGAAGAAGCCAATTTTAATAATAGATGAGTTGCAGAAATTAAAAAATATCTACTTTAATGGAGGTATCAGACAAAATCCTTCGGATTTTGTTACTCGAACCTACAGTTCGAAATCTCTGCTAAATGAGTTATTCAATCTCTTTGTTCATTTAACAAAAGTTAGGCATCTATGCCATGTTATTTGTCTAACATCAGATACCTTATTTATTGAAGAGATTTATAGAAATTCAACTTTAAAAAATGCTTCTAAGTATTATTTGATTGATTGGCTGAGAAAAGGAAGTATAAAAAATATCTTAAAAGAAGAGGGCTTTAATGAAGATGAGATTAATTATTGTTTAAAATATCTTTCTCTACCTTATGAAATAGTTGATTTGATAGAGAATAAAAAATTAGGTTTGAGTGTTGAAGAGACAATAAGGCAGTGGATAAACGTTGAAGCGGATGGGTTAAAGTATTTAATTGACACTTCCGATTTAGATGAAGGAGAGATTTATAAGGTATTATCTAAGTTTAAGGATAGGATAAAAATTGACTACAAAAAAGAGATTAAAAAGTTGGAAATGAAGTATTTAAAATTTTTAATTGAGAATGAGATTTTGTTTTATGATGTTATTAATGGAATTATTAAACCGACTTCAATAATTGAGTGGTTTGCTATTAGGGAGATAATTAAGAGTCGTTAATTGGTTCTTAAACTAAATTAGGTGAAAAAATGAGATTCTATAATCGAGAGAAAGAACTCAACTATCTAAAAACTTATGTTCAATTAGAACCAAACTCTATATTGTTTGTTTATGGTCCAAAGTCATCTGGAAAATCAACAGTAATGAGGAGAGTTATTAAAGAGTTAGAGGATAGCAATATAGTGTTTTTCTATTATAATCTAAGAGAATACGCAACATGTAGTAAAGAAGAATTTTTAGAAGTATTTTTTGAAAAAGATAAAAATAAAGTTGTAAGAAATAATTTAATCTTAGATTTAAAGGTTTTTAAAATTGGAATTGAGGAAAATTACGATTTTTCAAAAATAAGTTTAAATGATGTTTTTAAAATGATAAAATCAAGTGTAAATGAAGTAGTTAAAGAAGGAAAAAGACCAGTTTTAATTATAGATGAACTTCAAAAATTAAAAAATATCTACTTTAATGGTTCGAAATCCCTATTAAATGAATTATTTAATCTCTTTGTATCTTTAACTAAAATGGAACATCTATGCCATGTTATCTGCTTAACGTCTGATACTTTGTTTATTGAAGAGATTTATAGAAACTCTACCTTAGAAAATACTTCAGAATATTACTTAATTGACTGGTTAAGAAAAGGAAGTATAAGGAGTATTTTAAAAGAAGAAGGTTTTAGTGAAGAAGAGATAAACTATGCTTTAAATTATTTATCTTTACCCTATGAAATCTCTCAATTGATAAATAACAAAAAATTGGGATTATCAATTGAGGAGACAATAA
Source organism: Methanotorris formicicus Mc-S-70 (assembly GCF_000243455.1). Classification (NCBI taxonomy): domain Archaea; kingdom Methanobacteriati; phylum Methanobacteriota; class Methanococci; order Methanococcales; family Methanocaldococcaceae; genus Methanotorris; species Methanotorris formicicus. Next base: position 17,015 of record NZ_AGJL01000026.1, read on the forward strand.
AACAGTGGATAAATATTGAGAGAGATAAAATCTTATATTTAATCTCAACTCAAAAAGAATTTGAAATGAAAAGGTTAATTGAAGCATTAAAATTATTTGAAAATGATATAAAAGTTGATATTAAAGAGATTATAAAAAATAACCTTATGGATGAGGTTAAATTTTTGATTAAAAATGAGATTTTATTTTATGATGTTGTTAATGGGATTATAAAGCCTACTTCTGTTAAGAAATGGTATGCTATTAGGGAGATTTTGGAGAGTTGAGGTAATTTAATATATAAGAGAGGGATTAGATGAGTGTTGTTAAAAGAATAGTAAAACTTATATATCCTTTTAATTATATTTAATTAAATATCATTAAATATAATTAAGGTGAAAAAATGTTAGATGAGAGAAAATATACGACAGTTTCAATTCCAGTCCAATTATATGAAAAAATTAAAAAAAGAATTGAAGGGACTGGGTTTACATCAGTCTCAGATTATGTAACCTATGTTTTAAGAGAAGTTTTAGCAAGTTTAGAAGAAGAGGAAAAAGAAGAAGTATTCACAGAAGAAGAAGAAGAAAAGGTCAAAGAAAGGTTAAGAGCATTAGGATATTTAGATTAATCATTTTATTTTTTAATTATATTTAATTAAATATCATTATGGTGATAAAAATGGTTTCAAAGCCTCATGGAGGGCGATTGGTTAGAAAACTATCATCAAAAAAAACTAAAGAGAGAATTTTAGATGAAAAGGATGAATACCCAGAAGTTCAGATTAGAGAGGGGATAGCAGTAGATTTAGAAAACATAGCTCATGGAGTTTATTCTCCACTTGAGGGATTTCTAAGGGAGGAGGAATTCCAATCAGTTTTAGATACTATGAGGTTGCCAAATGATTTACCATGGAGTATTCCTATTGTTTTGGATATTAACGAGGAAGATCTCAACTTCAGTGTAGATGATACGATTTTGCTATTTTATAAAGATATGCCAATAGCAGAGATGCATGTTGATGACATCTATAAGTATAATAAAAAAGAATTTGCCCAGAAGGTTTTTAAAACAACTGATATAAATCATCCAGGAGTTACTAAGGTTATGAACATGGGAGAATATCTAGTTGGAGGAGAAATTTATCTATTAAATGAGCTACCAAATCCTTTTAAAAAATATACCCTTAGACCAATAGAAACAAGGATTTTGTTTAAAGAGAGAAAGTTTGAAACCATTGTTGCATTTCAGACAAGGAACGTTCCTCATTTAGGTCATGAGTATTTGCAAAAATCTGCATTGATGTTTGTTGATGGATTGTTTGTAAATCCAGTCCTTGGAAAGAAAAAGAAAGGAGATTACAAGGATGAAGTTATTTTAAAAGCTTATGAGACATTGTTTAAGCATTACTATCCAAAGGATTCTGCAGTTTTGGCAACTGTTAGATATGAAATGAGATATGCTGGGCCAAGGGAAGCGATACACCACGCAATAATGAGAAAGAATTTTGGATGCACACATTTTATTGTTGGAAGAGATCATGCTGGAGTTGGGAATTATTATGGGCCTTATGAAGCACAAGAAATATTCAAAAACTTCCCTGACTTAGGAATAACTCCAATGTTCTTTAAGGAATTTTTCTATTGCAAGAAATGTAAGGGTATAGTAAATGAAAGAATCTGTCCTCACCCAATAGAAGATAGAGAGTATTTCAGCGGAACAAAAATCAGAAATATGATAATGAATGGTGAAGTTCCTCCTGAATACTTTATGAGAAAAGAGGTTTATGAGATAATAATGAGTTTTGAAAACCCATTTGTGGATGGTTAATATGTTAATAATTCACCATTGGGATGCTGATGGGATAACTTCAGCAGCTTTGACAGTTAAAGCATTAAATTTAGAGGATTTTGTAAATATAACTCCTCCAATTGGGGAGTTTAGATTTGATGACAGAATTAAAAAATACATTGAAAAAGCAGAAAAAATTTATGTTTTAGATTTAAATCTACCACAAGAAGTAGAGGATATAGAAAAAGAGACAATATTCATCGACCACCATATACAAAAAAAGATTAAAAATCCATATGTCAAGCAGATAAATCCAGTTTTGGATGGAAAAGATTTTCCTTCAGCATCTTTTGTGGTTTCAGAATATTTCTCTAATTGGGACTATTTATCTGCACTTGGAGCGGTGGGGGATATTGGGGAGAGGGCATTTAACATACCAAAGGTTTTGGAACTTCTGAATTTGGAGGGGATCGGTAAAGAAGATGCATTAAAATTGGTTCAATTGATTGATTCTAACTATATTATAATGGATAGAGAAAGCGTAGAAAAAGCAGTAAAAGTTGTTTTAGAATTAGAACCAAAAGAAATTTTAGAGTATGAAGAATGGAATAAAAATCTTGAAAAAATCAATGATGCAATAGAGAATGCAATTTCAAATATTAAAGTTAAAGAAGGATTTGCATTCATTGAATTTGAGAGTAAATTTAATATTATCTCAAAAGTTGCAAGGAAAGTTGTTTGGGAAATGAGTTATGATGGAGCAATAGTTGTAAATAAAGATTTCCATGGAAAAGCACAGATATACTTTAGAATTTCACCTAATTTGGTGGATAAAATAAAAATGAATGATATTATTAATACTTTAAAAACTAAGGGTTTTAATGCAGGTGGTAAAAAAGACGTTTTAGGGTGCATTTTAGAAAAAGATGATGTTGATGAGGTTTTAAAAATTATCAATGAATATTTAAGGTGATATAATGGAAGATGTTAAAAAAGTATTTGTTATTGGTTTGGATTCTGCACCTCCAGAACTTTTATTTGATAAGTTGTTGGATAAACTTCCAAATATAAAAAAACTCTTAGAGAAGTCAATTTATGGCCCTATGAAGAGTTGCATTCCGGCAATTACAATCCCTGCCTGGATGGTAATGGCTACTGGTAAAACCCCTGGAGAATTAGGGCTTTATGGATTTAGGCATAGAAAGAAAGAAACATACAATGATATTTGGATTGCCCATAGTTTAATGGTTAAAGAAAAAGCAGTATGGGATTATTTAGGAGAAGTAGGAAAAAAATCAATCTTAATTGGTGTTCCTCCAAGTTATCCTCCAAAGCCTATTAAGGGGCATTTGGTTTCTTGTTTTATAACCCCCGATGCATCAGTTAATTACACTTACCCAAAATCTCTCAAAAATGAAATAGAAAACCTTGTTGGAGAATATATTTTTGATGTTGTTTTTAGGAAGGATAATAGAGATGAGGTAAAAGAATTGCTTTGGGAGATGACAGAAAAGAGGTTTGAAGTTATAAGATACTTAATCCAAGAAAAAGAATGGGATTATTTCCAATTTGTTGAAATTGGTTTAGATAGGGTTCATCATGCATTCTGGAAGTATTTTGATAAAAATCATCATCTCTATGAGCCTAGGAATAAGTATGAGGATGTTATTCCAGAGTATTATAAATTGTTAGATAAAGAGATTGGAAAAACTTTAAAGCTTTTAGATTTGGATGAAACTGCAGTTGCTATAGTATCAGACCATGGTATAAAGGCAATGAAAGGAGCTTTTGCAATAAACCAATGGTTAATTGAGGAAGGACTATTAAAAATTAAAAATCCAGAGATTTTAAAATCTGGAAAACAGTTGAGATTTGAGGATTTAGATGTGGATTGGAACAAAACAATAGCATGGGCTTGGGGAGGTTATTACGTAAGGATTTTCTTAAATGTTGAGGGAAGAGAACCAAATGGAATAATAAAACCAAGAGATTATGATAAAGTTAGGGATGAAGTTGCAGAAATGATTAGAGGCATTAGGGGACCAAATGGGGAGAGATGGAATACTAAAGTGTTTTATCCAGAGGATATTTATCCAATAACAAAGGGAGATAAACCAGATATGATGGTTTATTTAGATAATTTAAGTTGGAGGTCTGCAGGAACTTTGGGCTATGATAACCCATATTTGTTGGAGAACGATACAGGACCAGATGATGCTGTTCATTCTGAGTATGGAGTTTTCTCTTTATATGTTCCTGGAATGGTAAAAAGTAAACAAATAACTTCAACCATTTATGACTTTGCCCCTACAATTTTGAAGTTATTTGGAATGGAAAAACCGTTAAGGGGGAGGAGTATATTATGAGTAAGGGCTTTACTATTTGGCTTACTGGGCCGAGTGGGGCTGGGAAGACAACATTGGCAAATGCTTTGAAGGAGAAATTTAAAGAAATGGGATATAATGTTGAGATCTTAGATGGAGATGAGATAAGAAACACTTTGTATCCAAATTTGGGATTTAGTAAAGAGGCAAGGGAGATGCACAATAGGATTGTTATTCACATGGCTAAGTTGTTGTCAAGAAATGGAGTTATTGCTATAGTCTCTTTAATTTCTCCTTATAAATCTGTTAGAGAGTATGCAAGGAAAGAGATTGAGAGATTTATTGAGGTTTATGTTTATGCCCCTCTTGAGGTTAGGATTAAAAGAGACCCTAAGGGGCTTTATGCTAAAGCATTAAAGGGAGAGATTAAGGGCTTAACTGGCTATGATGGAGTTTATGAAGAGCCAGATAATCCAGAGGTTAAGGTTGATAGTTCTAAGATGAGTGTTGATGAGGAAGTTGAGTTGATAATAAAAAAGGCAAAAGAGTTAAATTACTTATAAAAAGTGAGTTTTATGTATATATTTATATTTCTTGGATTTCTTGTGGGATTTCTTGTTGGTTTAACTGGAATTGGGGGAGGGGCTTTAATGACTCCTTCTTTAATATTTTTGGGAGTTGAACCTCTCATAGCAGTAGGGACTGATTTGTTGTATGCATTTATAACAAAGGTTTTTGGCTCATTTTTTCATAATAAAAGGAATGGAAATGTTAATTTTAATATTGCATTAAAATTATTTTTAGGAAGTTTGCCAGCAATAATTTTGGGAACAGTTATATTGGAGGCTATAAATAGGGAAGTTTTAAACAAGTATGTAACCTTAATTTTAGCATTTGTATTGATACTTTCTTCTTTGATAAGTTTTTATAAGGGAAAGAGTAGGAATAGAGAATTAAATAAAGATGTTTTTATATTAGTTGGTTTTTTAGTAGGTTTAGTAATACAACTAACTTCAGTTGGGGCGGGAGTTATTGTAGGATTTATTTTATTGAACTTTACTAACTTACATCCAAAGGAGGTTGTAGGGACAACGATATTTTATGGGGTTTTTATAGCATTACTTGGATGTTTAAGCCATTTAATGCTTGGAAATGTTGATTATTTGTTGGCATTGTATTTAATTGTTGGGACTGTTCCAGGGGTTTATTTAGGGACATTCTTAAATTCGAAAGTCCCTAAGGAAGTGTTGAGGAAGGTTATTATTATTTCAATATTAGTTATTGGGATTGTTATGTTGGTTAAAAGTTTTTAATGTAGAGAAGGTGAATTAGATGAGTGAAATTACACAAACTCTGCAGAAGATTGCTAAAGGAACAGGAATTATTTTTGCTGGAACAATAATATCAATGTTTTTCGGGTTTTTGAGTATGACAATTATTGCAAGGCATTTTTCCACTGAAGAGTATGGTGTTTTTAATTTAGCATTGACTATTTTGAGCATTGCTCTTGTAATAACCACATTAGGCATTCCAAATTCTCTTCCAAGGGAGATTGCTTTTTATAAGGAGAAGGAATCCTCGAGAGTTAAGGAGTTGATTTCAACAGCTTTGATAATTGTTGCATTGAACAGTTTGGCAATTATGATGTTTTTGATTTTTGGTTCAGGCTTTATTGCTCAAGTGTTTAATGAGGAAAGATTAGCTTACGCTCTAAAAATAATGGCTTTTGCTTTGCCGTTTTCAGCCTTAATTGGTGTGATAATCTCAACTATTCAGGGATTTGGAAGAGTTAGGGAGAAGGTATACTTTCAGAATGTAGTTTATCCTACTGTTTTTTTAGTCCTCGTTGTAGCCGGAGTTTTCCTCAGACTTTCTTTTACATATGTATTTTTTGCTTACGTTGTTGCTCAAGCCCTCACACTTTTAAATTTAACTTTTAATATCTGGAAGATTAAGCTTTTTGAGTTTGGGATTTCGTTAAATTTAAAGCTTGGGAAAGAGTTAATAAGGTTCTCAACTCCACTATTATTCACTGGTATATTGGGATTCTTAATGGGATGGACCGATACTCTAATGTTAGGCTACTATAAATCCTCTGATGTGGTGGGGCTTTACAATTCTGCTTCTCCTATTGCAAAGCTAATCCCAATCTTTTTAACTTCTGCAGGATTTATTTACGTTCCCATTGCTTCTTCCTTGTATGCTCAAGGAAAGATTAGAGAAATGGGCAAAATTTACCAAATTCTCACTAAGTGGATATTCTTGCTGACTTTGCCCATTTTTAGCGTGATGTTCCTATTTCCAGAGGCTACAATAAGTTTTTTCTTTGGAGCAAAGTATGTTGAAGCGAACCAAGCTTTAAGGATTTTAGCGTTGAGTTTTATGTTTCATACATTTCTGGGTCTAAATGGATGGAGTTTAATCATAATCAGAGAAAACAATTTTATCATGCTTGCAACGTTTGCTTCTGTAGTTTTGAATATCATCATAGGCATAATGCTAATACCATCATATGGAATGAATGGAGCAGCAGTTGCAACGATGATTTCATACTTTATTCAAAATACAATGGTCTCTTTCAGACTTTATAAAAAGACCAGAATTCATCCATTTAGCTTAAACTATGTGAAGCCTCTAGTTATTAGTTTTATTTTGTTAGGAATAGTCCAGAGTTTGCACTTGAAAGTGCCAAACGTATGGTATGCTATTCCAATCTTGATAATTTTCCTTGTGGTGTACGCATTCTTAGTTCTTTTGAGTAGGAGCATTGATAAAGAAGATGTTGAGCTGTTTTTAGCAATAGAGAGGAGATTAGGGGTTGATTTGGGAATAATAAAAAGAGTGTTGAGGAGGTTTGTTTAGATTTTACCCTTTAGCTTTAAGCTTTTGATCGCGTTTTTGAGCTTTTTATCTTCTCCCTTTTTCTCATAGTAACTTGGGTCGATATATTTTTGCTTTCTTTTAGCAAATTCTGAATCTTCTTCAAAAATTTCCATTAAAACTCGCCCATCCATGTCGTTTGGAATTGGCAAGCCAAAGATGTGGAGAATTGTTGGAGCAATGTCGCAGATTTTGGCATCAACTCTTTGACCTTTCTTAATTCCTGGACCATAAGCCAAGAAAATACCATTTAGTCTATGTGAACCAGTGTGCCTTGTTGAAAATGGCTTTTCTTCAAATAGAGGTTTATCAAAGTTGTCTTCGATTATAACGCATCTCCAGTTGTTTATTGTGAAGATTATGTCAGGCAGAAGGTTAACTTTCTCTCCGGAATAGAGTTTTTTAGGTTCATATATTTGAACTTCAACTTCTTTTCCAATATCCTTGCTTATATTTTTCAGGTCATATAGTAATCTAGCTTTAATTTCCTCCCTCTCTTTTTCATTGCTTGCATTTATGTAAATAGCTCCAAATGGTATAGTATGTCCTAGACAGTAGGCTTTGCTTTTTTCAAAATCAATTTCGTCTGCAATGCTGGTTCTTAGCACATTCCCAACACTTTTTCTGGTTTTGGTAGAGAATAATTTCCTTAGTGGTGTTTTTGCCACGATTGTAGCACTTTTATATGCGTATTTTTTGATGAGCTTCTTGATGTTCCTTTTCCTAACCATATATCCCTTCATTTCGAGCCATTTGGCTAAGTTAAACATCTGGTCATTAGGTCCAAATCCATGGTCTGAAACAAGGAAAACAATTGTATCATCTTTTACCATTCTTAATAAGTTACCAAGAATCTTATCTATTCTTTGCCAGAATTTAATAAATTCTTTCTTGTATTTAGGTGAAACTTTTGGTTCATATAATGGGTGACTATCATCTATATGCCTCCACATTATATGCTGAACCCAGTCAGTTGCTGAAAAAACTAAGAAGAGAGTGTCCCACTCTTTGTTTTTGACTAGGTAATAAATCCATTTTTCAAATTTCTCTAAGAAGTTATTTAGGTCAGATATAAACAGGTCGAGATTCTCATATTTTTTGTTGTGGTAATCAACATAGATTTCATATTTTCCCGTAACATATTCTAACTCTTCTTTCAAAGCTGGTGGATATGAAATATCATCATCCGGAGAAGAACCTAATCCAGAAATCATAAAGCCGTTTACTTTATACGGAGGATATAGCATGGGATAGTTGAAAATACCAACTTTTTTGTTTGCTTTACTTAAATAGTCCCAAAAAGAGTGTCCTTTGAAATCTGAGGAAGTTGTGGGATATAGTTTATAACTATCATCTTTTTTGTTCAGAAAATCTATTATCCCCGTTTTTCCTGGAGTTTTCCCTGTTGCTATGGCTAACCATGCACTTCCAGTTACTGGAGGGACAGTTGATTCTAAAATCCCCCAACTTCCATTTTTAACCAATTTCTCCAATGTTGAAAGCTTTTTCATCTTTATCAAAGGCATTAAAATGTCCCAAGTAGCTCCATCAAGACCAATTATTAGTAATTTTTGAGAATCATTCATGAAATCCCCCCTAAAGATATAATAAGAACAATGTTTTTAAGTTTACTCATGCTTTGGTAATAGATATATACTAATAGGACTTTCGCAAGCATATTCGAATA